>NZ_AQOJ01000315.1:0-20761 GCF_000364685.1 Xanthomonas sp. SHU 166 | reverse complement strand
GGAACAGGCTTAGCGGCAGGCGAAAACGAAGGACGGGCATGCGCAGCGGACCGGACACGGGACGGACCGGCGATTGTAGCCAGTGCCGATGAACCGGCATGGCGCCCGCCACCGACCATGGCTTTGTGCACATCCGCCGCGCCGACGCCGCGGCCTAGCATGCCGGCTCCCTTCCTGCGAGCGACCGCCCGTGCCGACCTTCCCTTCCGTGCTGCTGGCCGTACTGCTGGCGGCGATGCCGATGACCGCGGCGCTGGCCGCCGATGCCGATGCGGGCAATGCCGACAAGGGCGACAAGCCCGCCGCCGCCGAACCGGCGCCGCTACCGGCCGACGCACAGACCAGCCAATCCACCCAGCTCGACGGCCGCACCCTGCGCTACACGGTCAAGGTCGGCACGCTGCCGGTGAAGGACAAGCAGGGCAAGGTCGTCGCCGACGTGGTCTATACCGCCTACACCATGGACGGCAAGGACCGTCCGGTCACCTTCGCGCTCAACGGCGGCCCCGGCGCGGCCTCGGTGTACCTCAACCTGGGCGCGATCGGGCCGAAGGTGGTGGCGTTCGGCAGCGAGGGCGACAGCGCCTCGGCACCGGCGCAACTGCGCGACAATCCCGGCACCTGGCTGGACTTCACCGACCTGGTGTTCATCGACCCGGTCGGTACCGGCTTCAGCCGCTCGCGTATCCCCGACGAGCAGGCCAAGAAGCAGTTCTACAACCCGCAGGCCGACATCGAATACCTCTCGCGCACCATCTACGACTGGCTGCTGAAGAACCAGCGCCTGCAGTCGCGCAAGTACCTGGTCGGCGAAAGCTACGGCGGCTTCCGCGGCCCGCGCATCACCCACTACCTGCAGACCAAGCTCGGCGTGGCGATGAACGGCGTGGTCCTGGTCTCGCCGTATCTGAACCCGACCCTGGACGACAACGGCGACGTCTCGCCGCTGCCGTGGATGCTGACCCTGCCGTCGATCACCGCCGCACGCCTGGAACGCGAGGGCAAGCTGACCCCGGAGGCGATGCGCCAGGTGATCGACTACACCCGCGGCGACTACGTCACCGCGCTGCTGCGCGGCCGCTCCGACCCGGCCGGCACCACCCGCATGATCCAGCAGGTGACCGCGATGACCGGCCTGGACCCGGCCTTCGTGCGCCGCGCCGGCGGCCGCCTGGAGACCCAGGCCTACCTGCGCGAGGTGTTCCGCGACAAGGGCGAACTGGGCAGCCGCTACGACTCCAACGTCACCGCCTTCGACCCGTTCCCCAACGCCCCCGAGCAGCGCGCCAACGACCCGCTGCTGGACAGCATCATCGCCCCCACCACCACCGCGATGGTCGATTTCGTGACCCGCGTGGTCGGCTGGAAGGTCGACGCCCGCTACGAGGCGCTGAACTACGACGTGAACCGGCTGTGGGACTGGGACGACGAACTGCGCAAGGGTTCGGTGACGCAGTTGCGCCAGTCGGTGGCGATCGACCCGAAGCTGCGCGTGCTGATCGTGCACGGCTGGAACGACCTGTCGTGCCCGTTCATGGGCTCGGTGCTGACCGTGGACCAGATGCCGGTGATGGGCAACGACCCGACCCGCGTGCAGGTCAAGAACTACCCCGGCGGCCACATGTTCTACAACCGCGCCGACAGCCAGCGCGCGCTGCGTCAGGACGTGATGGCGATGTATCGGGCGAATTGATGGGAATGGGGAATTGGGAATGGGGAATCGCAAAAGCGGTTCCCCAGTCGTCGAGACAATACCCCGACCTGCGTGGTTCGGGAGTGCTATCGCGATGGAGTCACTTGGCTACGCGACGTCGCCACGCAGGCAACACTCGTTGCGACAAGAGGACGTAAGACGTATCCAGATTCCTTTCGGAGGGCGACATCGTCACCGTTCGCGGGAAATCTACGCTTTTACGATTCCCGTTTCCCCACTCCCGATTCCCGACTCCCTCACACCCACCCAGCCAAGGCGAATCCGCGGAAAATCAGATACGCCACGCCGGCAGCGGCCGGGATCGTCAGGATCCAGGCCCAGACGATGCGTTCGATGACGCCGAAGCGCAGCGAGCGCGGGTTCTTGGCGAAGCCCACGCCCATGATCGCGGTGGAGATGCTGTGGGTGGTGGACACCGGCATGCCGAAGTGCGCGGCCAGGGTCAGGATCGTGGCCGAGCTGGTTTCCGCGGCGAAGCCGTGGATCGGATGCAGTTTGACCATCTTGTGGCCCAGGGTCTTGATGATCTTCCAGCCGCCGGAGGCGGTGCCGGCGGCCATCACCACCGCGCAGGTCAGCACGATCCAGGTGGCGATGCCCTGCCCCTGGCTGGCGTCGGGATGCAGGAACGCCAGCCACGACGGCAGGTCGTCCAGGGCGCCGGTGCTCTGCGCGCCGATCAGGGTCATGGCGATGATGCCCATGGTCTTCTGCGCGTCGTTGTGGCCGTGCGCATAGCCCATGTATGCGGCCGAGGCGATCTGCGCCTTGCCGAAGAAGGCATTGACCCAGCGCGGCCGCGCCAGCCGCCCGAGCGGGCCGCCCAGCTTGGCCAGGCCGGCGATCGCCGCCCACAGCAACAGCATCACCGCGATGCCGAGCAGGAAGCCGGCGATCGGCGAGGTGACCATCGGCACGAACACCTTCCACAGCAGGCCCTTGTTCTTGGCCCAGTCGCCGAGGTTCTGCGACCAGATCAGCGCGCCCCAGTCGTTGTGCGCGGCGGCCAGGCCGGCGCCGCACAGGCCGCCGATCAGCGCATGCGAGGACGAGGACGGCAGGCCCTTCCACCAGGTGATCAGGTTCCAGACGATGCCGCCGAGCAGCGCGCACAGCACCACCTGCGGGGTCACCGCGATCACGTCGGTATTGAGCAGGCCGGAGGCGATGGTCATCGCCACGGCGGTGCCGGTCAGCGCGCCGACCAGGTTCATCGCCGCGGCCAGCATCACCGCCCAGCCGGGGCTGAGCACCTTGGTGGCGACCACCGTGGCGATCGAGTTGGCGGTGTCGTGGAAGCCGTTGATGAACTCGAACACCAGCGCCGCCAGGATCACGATCAGGACCAGGGTCAGCATCGGCGCGCCTCCACGCACGCGGCGGCGGCGGCGGCCGGCGCGCGCAGGGCGCCACGGCCGCGCAGGCAGCAACTCCGCAGCGCGTCCATCAGGAGTTCTTCAGCACGATCTGGTAGACCACCACGCCGGCCTCGCGGCAACGGTCGATGGCCTTCTCCAGGATTTCGAAGAACTCCTTGAGCAGGAACATCTGCAGGTTGTCCAGGCGCCCGGAGTAGATGTCGCGGTACAGCTCCAGCATCAGCCGGTCGGCCTCGTTCTCCAGCGAGCGCAGCTTGTCGTTGAGCGCGCTCATCCGGTCCAGGTTCATGTGGCGCAGGTCGTGGACCATCTCGACCACCACCGCCGCGGCCTGCTCCAGCATCGCCGAGCGCGGCGCGAAATCGATGTGCTCCAGGTGCTGGATCGCCAGCGAATAGCGATCGGCGAACTTCTCCACCTGCTTGGGGATCTTGTACAGGGCCGAGCCCAGGGCCTCGATGTCCTCGCGCTCGATCGGGGTCATGAAGCTGTCCACCAGCGCCTGGCCGATCTTGTCGGACGCGGCGCGCTCGCGCAGGCGCGCCAGCTTGAAGCCGTCCAGCGCCGGCTGCCGGTCGGACTCGCGCATCATCGCGTGCAGGGCCTTGGTGCTGTCGTAGGCGGCCTGTGCCGCCTCGTCGAGCAGGGTGTAGAACTGCTTGCCGGAACCGAAGATGGTCTGCAACGAAAACATGCAACGCGCTTCCCGCCGTCGCGGGGAGGACGGCACTGGGGCGGAATTATGACTGTTTGCTGACACCTGCGGGTAGTCGCGGCCCCGGGCCGGCCCTGGCGACGTCGGCGCGGCGTGGACGCGACCCCCGCCCGGGTTTGTTACCATCGCCGCCGCGCCCTTCGCGGGCGCACCCTATGGACGACCACCCCACATCCCCTCCCCCGCGCCGCAACGGCGCCCATGTCCCCGCTTTCCTTGGCGCCAAGGAGCGCGCGCATGCTTGAACTGTTGATCGTTGCAGCCCTCATCCTGCTCAACGGTTTCTTCGCGATGTCCGAGATGTCGCTGATGACCTCGCGCAAGAGCCGGCTGAAGCAGATGGCCCAGTCCAGCACGCGCGCGGCCAAGGCCCTGGCGCTGGCCGAGAACCCCGAGCACTTCCTGTCCACCGTGCAGATCGGCATCACCGCCATCGGCATCCTCACCGGTGTCTTCGGCGGCGAGGCCATGGGCGTGGCGATCGCGGCCAAGCTGCAGGCGCTGTTCCCGGCGCTGGCGGCCAACTTCACCCTGTTCGGCGATCCGCAGCCGTGGTCGGCGCTGATCGGCAAGACCCTGGCAATCGTGCTGATCACCTTCCTGACGCTGATCTTCGGCGAACTGGTGCCCAAGCGCCTGGCCCTGACCCGTTCGGAGGTCATCGCCGGCTTCGTCGCCATCCCCATGGGCTGGCTGGCCCGGATCGCCGCGCCGTTCGTCTGGGTGCTGTCGCGCTCGACCCGGCTGGTGCTGCGCCTGCTCGGCCTGGGCAAGGAGGAGTCGGCCTCGGTGACCGAAGAGGAGATCCGCATGCTGGTGGCCGAGAGCCACGAGGCCGGCGTGATCGACGCGCACGAGCGCGACATGATGAACCGGGTCATGCGCCTGGGCGACCGCACCGCCGACAGCCTGATGACCCCGCGCAACCGCATCGCCTGGCTCGATGCCAACGCCGAGCCGCAGCGCAACCTGCAGGTGATGCGCGAACACGAGTTCTCGCGCTACCCGGTGTACCGCGGCAGCGACCAGGACATCGCCGGCGTGCTGGAGGTGAAATCGCTGGTCACGCGCATGGACGGCGACGCCACCCAGTTGTTCCAGAGCCTGCGCGACACCTTGTTCGTGTCCGAGTCCACCCACGCGATGAAGCTGCTGGAGATCTTCCGCGAAGAGCAGCAATCGATGGCCCTGGTGGTGGACGAGTACGGCGAGATCCAGGGCCTGGTGACGATCAGCGACCTGATGGGCGCGGTGGTCGGGCGCCTGCAGTCGGCCGACAACGCCGACGAGGACGCGCTGGTGGTGACCCGCGCCGACGGCTCGCTGCTGATCGACGGTTCGCTGGCGATCGAGGACCTGCGCGAACTGCTGGGCGGCGCCGAGCTGCCCAGCGCCGAGGAAGGCGACTACAACACCCTGGCCGGCCTGTGCATCTACTACTTCGGACGCATCCCGCACGCCGGCGAGTTCTTCGACTGGGCCGGCTGGCGCATCGAGATCGTCGACCTGGACGGCGCGCGCGTGGACAAGCTGCTGCTGCGCAGGCTGCAGGACGAGAACAGCGATGACATCACCGGGTGACGCACCCGGCGGTGCGCCGCACGAGGGCGACCACGGCTACAGCGCCGAGGGCATCCGCACCCTGCTCGACACCTTCGTCCTCGGCGACCCGGACGAACACCTGCGGCTGCGGCTGATCCTCGCCGACCTGCAGCAGAGCGCGTTCGGCGTGTTCCTGTTCGTGGCGATCCTGCCGGCGTTCCTGCCGGTGCCGGGCCTGGCCGGCGGCATCAGCGGGCCGCTGGTGACGCTGATCGGCCTGCAGATGCTGATCGGCCTGCGCAAGCCGTGGCTGCCGCGCTTCATCGGCGAGCGCGGGCCGCGCCGCCGCACCATGCAACGCTTCGTCGGCCGCATCGCGCCGTGGCTGCGACGCCTGGACCGACTGCTCAAGCCGCGCCTGCCGGCGCTGGTCGATACCCTGCCGGCGCGCGCCTTCAGTGGGCTGCTGCTGATCGTGCTGGGGATCCTGCTGTCGCTGCCGATCCCGTTCACCAACTACGCCTTCGGCGCGATGCTGTTGCTGTTCGCGCTGGCGCTGCTGGAACGGGACGGCGGACTGATGCTGCTGTCGTGGCTGGGCAGCATCGCCGTGGCGCTGAGCCTGGGATTGGCCTCGGACCAGGTGGTCGACCTGGGCCGGGAGTGGATGCACAAGCTGCGCTGAGCGCGCGCGGCAGTGGAGCGCCCGCTGCCCGCTTACTTCACCAGGTACAGTTCCGTCTCGCTGGCGAACACGTTGCGCATGTGCGACGGCCGCACGGACGCACCCTTGGCCGGGCGTTCCTGCGTCTGGGCGCGCAGGCGCTCCAGGCATTTGCTCATCTGTTGCAAGGCCGCCTCCAGTCCACATTCGTGCCCCGGCGCCATCGGATGCTGTGCGTTCATTGCCGATCCCCCTGTTCGCGTCAGTTGTACGGCCGTGTCCCGAGGCCGAACGCCACGCTGATGCGCGACGCGAAACGATGACATACCCGGGAAAATCAAGACATCGTGAAAGCGGTGCGCGGTGTGATGCCCATCAACGCAAATATGGCAATGAGCGCCCGCGCGCGTCTGCGCGTGTAGACACCCGCGCAGATACGCGCATTACGCGGCCGCGGCGACCTGCGTCCAGGCCTCCGACGCCAGTTGGAACGAGCGCAAGCGCGCCGCGTGGTCATGGATGTTGGCGGTCAGCAGCAACTCGTCCGGGCGGTGCCGCGCGACGAAGTCGGACAGCCCATGTGCGACCGCGTCGGCATCGCCCAGCACTGTGCAGGCCAGTGCGCGTTCCACCCCCAGCTTCTCGTGCGGCGCCCAGAACGCCTCGATGTCGTCGATCGGCGGCGGAATCAGCCCGGGGCGGCCGCGGCGCAGGTTGACGAAGCTCTGCTGTTGGGTGGTGAACAGACGCCGCGCCTCGGCCGTGGACGCGGCGGCCACCACGTTCAGGGCCAGCACCGCGTATGGCGCCTGCAGGCGCGTGGAAGCGCGGAACTCGCGGCGATACACCGCCAGCGCCTCGTCCATCGCGTCCGGGGCGAAATGCGAGGCAAAGGCGAACGGCAGGCCCATCGCCGCAGCCAGGCGCGCGCTGAACAGGCTGGAGCCGAGCAGCCACACCGGCACCTCGATGCCGGCACCGGGCACGGCGCGCACCAGTTGTCCGTCGACTGCCGGCTCGAAATAGCGCAGCAGTTCGGCCACGTCGTGCGGGAACTGGTCCGCACTGTCGAAGTAACGGCGCAACGCGCGTGCCGTGGCCTGGTCGGTGCCGGGTGCGCGCCCCAGCCCCAGGTCGATGCGACCGGGATACAGCGAGGCCAGCGTGCCGAACTGCTCGGCCACCTGCAGCGGCGCATGGTTGGGCAGCATGATGCCGCCGGCGCCGACGCGGATGCGCCTGGTGCCGCCGGCCACATGCCCGATCAACACGGCGGTGGCGGCGCTGGCGATGCCAGGCATGTTGTGATGCTCGGCCAGCCAGTAGCGGTGGTAGCCCCAGCGTTCGGCGTGCTGGGCCAGGTCCAGCATGTTGGCGAAGGCGGCGCTGGTGTCGCTGCCTTCGCAGACCGGGGCGAGGTCGAGAATGGAGATCGGCATCATGGTGAGGCGGGTTCCTGCAAGCGATGCCGACGAGATGGGGGCGCGCGGCGTCGCTTGCAGGGGGCGCGACCGGAACGCTGATTTGCGCTGGATGTGGATGTGGGTGTGGGTGTGGGTGTGGGTAGGAGGATGCTTGGCTGGCGGTCGTACCCTCACCCCAACCCCTCTCCCGGTGGGAGAGGGGCTTTGGACTTTTCCTTCTCCCGCCGGGAGAAGGTGCCCCGCAGGGGCGGATGAGGGTCGGGCGAAGCCTCGCATCGTCAGATCCAGGCGAGCGCTGCGCGCTCCGTACCCTCACCCCAACCCCTCTCCCGGTGGGAGAGGGGCTTTGGACTTTTCCTTCTCCCGCCGGGAGAAGGTGCCCCGCAGGGGCGGATGAGGGTACGGGCGAAGCCTCGTGTCGCCAAACCCCCGCGAGCGCTGCGCGCCGTACCCTCACCCCAACCCCTCTCCCCAGGGGAGAGGGGTTGGGGTGAGCTGCACTACGGCGCTACCACGCCGGTTGCACGGTGCGCCGGCTACGCTGGCGCCCCCTGCTTTCTCCTGGTCGCCGCCATGCCGCTGATTCCATCGCCCGCCCCCGTCCCAGTCCTGCCCTTGCGCGACCGTGTGGTGCTGGTCACCGGCGGCGCCCAGGGCATCGGCCGCGGCGTGGTGCAGGCGGTGCTGGGCGCTGGCGGCAACGTCGTGTTCGGCGATCTCGATGCCGATGCCGGGCGTGCCTGCGTGGCCGAGCTGGACGTTGGCGAACGCCTGCTGTTCCGTCGCGTCGACGTGGCCGCCGAAGCGAGCGTGCGCCGCTTCGTCGATGCCGCGCTGACCCGGTTCGGCCGCATCGATGGTCTGGTCAACAACGCCGGGATCGCCGATCCGCATACCGGCCCGCTGGCGCAATTGTCGCTGCGCGAATGGAACCGGCGGCTCGGGGCGAGCCTGGGCGGTGCGTTCCTGTGCAGCAAACATGCCCTGCCGGCGTTGCGCGACAGCCGCGGCGGCGGCGCCATCGTCAACATCGCCTCCACCCGCGCGCAGCAGTCCGAACCGGACACCGAGGCGTACGCCGCGTCCAAGGGCGGACTGGTGGCCTTCACTCATGCGCTGGCGATCAGCGCCGGGCCGGCGGTGCGGGTCAACTGCATCAGCCCCGGCTGGATCGCCACCGACGCCTGGCGCAAGCCGAATGCGCGGCGCACGCCCAAACTGTCGCGCCAGGACCATGCGCAGCACCCGGCCGGGCGGGTCGGTGAGCCGCCGGACATCGGCGCGCTGGCAGTCTATCTGTTGTCGGCGCAGGCCGGCTTCATCACCGGCCAGGAATTCGTGGTCGATGGCGGGATGACGCGCAAGATGCAGTACGCCTGACGGCGTGGGGATTGGGGATTGGGGATTCGGGATTGGGGATTCGTTAAAGCAGGTGTTGCCTCACCTGACGGGCCACTTGCATAGCTGGCAGCAACCCGCCTTTGCCAATCCCAAATCCCGACTCCCCAATCCCGCGGCAATCAGCCGCCCACCAGCGGCTCCAACTGCGGATCCAGCGCCACGCGTTCGTCGAAGACGAAGCAGCGGCCGTCGTAGCCTTCGCCGCCCACTTCCTCGAAATAGCCGAGGATGCCGCCGTCCAGTTGCAGCACGTTGTCCATGCCGTCGGCGCGCATCCACAGCGCCGCCTTTTCGCAGCGGATGCCGCCGGTGCAGAAGCTGACCACGATGGCATCGGCCAGGGCCGGGCGATGCGGGGCCAGCGCCTCCGGCAGGTCGGTGAACTTGACGATCGGCAGGGTCAGCGCGCCGGCGAAGGTGCCGTAGACCACTTCCTGCGCATTGCGCGTGTCCAGCAGCACCACGCGCCGGCCATCGTCGTCGTGCCCCTGGCGCAGCCAGCGCTGCAGGGTGGCCGGGGCCACCGTTGGCGCGCGCTCGGCCTCCAGCGGCGACGCTGCATCGCGGCGGAAGCTGATGATCTCCGGCTTGACCTTGACCTTCAGCCGCGCGAACGGCTGCTGTGCGCTGGTGCTGGACTTCACGCGCAGGTCGGCGAAGCGCGGATCGGCACGCAACTGCGCGTAGAAGCCGTCGATCGCCGCCGGCGTGCCGGCCAGGAACAGGTTGATGCCCTCGCCCGCCACCAGCACCGTGCCGCGCAGGTCGCCGTCCTGCGCCCAGGCGTGCAATTGCGCGGCGAGCGCGTCGGGGTCGGCGATGGCGACGAAGTGGTAGGCGGCGGTGTTGGCGATCATCGGTGCATTTTAGAGCCTGCGGCGCATGCCCGCTGCAGGAAACGGCCGCCCCACCGCACACTGGCACCTCGGCGACGCGTGTTGCAGCGTCGCCGCTAGCCGCGCAGCAGCAGGAACGGCAGCAGCACCAGCGAAGCGACCAGCAGCATGCCCAGCAGCGTCGCCAGCACGAACAGCGGGCGCTGCCGCAGCAGGCTGGCGAAGGTCTCCGCGCTGCCGTCGCGCAGCGCCGCGGCACGCTCGGCGCGGGCGCGTTCGCCGCGCTGGGCCTGGTACTCGGCCAGCAGCGTCTTGGCCCGCGCCTGCTCGGCGTCCTCGCGCAACCAGATGCCACCGGCGGAGATGCCGAAGGTGCCGGCGCGGGTTTCGTAGTAGCCGATGCCGGCGGCGTCGAGCAGCGCGCAGACCTCGGCGCGTTCGTCGTCGGGCACGTGGCGCAGGTTGAGCAGCAGTTTGGCCATGCGCCGCATGATAGCCGCTGCGGCGATGCGCTACCCTTGCACGTCCTGCCCGCCGTGGACGTCCCGCATGCGCCGAATCCTGCTGCTGTTGAGCCTGTCGTTGCCGGCGTGGCTGCTGATTGGCTGCACCCCGCCGGGTCCGCCGCCCGGCGGCAGCATCGCCGCGTTCCAGGCCACCGACGAGCGCGTCGGCGACGGCGCCGAGGCCCGCCCCGGCAGCCGGGTCACCGTGCACTACACCGGCTGGCTGTACGACGAGAACGCCAAGGACAAGCGCGGCGAGAAGTTCGACGCCTCCGCCGACCACGGCCAGCCCTTCAGCTTCGTGCTCGGCGCCGGCCAGGTGATCCGCGGCTGGGACGAGGGCGTGGCCGGCATGCGCGTGGGCGGCAAGCGCCTGCTGATGCTGCCGTCGGACTACGGCTACGGCGACAGCGGCGCCGGCGGGGTGATCCCGCCGGGCGCCTCGCTGGTGTTCGAGGTCGAACTGCTCGATGTCCAGCCGCGTTGAGCCGACTGCGCCGATGCCCGCCAGCAAGCACGCCGCGCCGGTGCGCGGCCGTCTCGCCATCGTCGGCGGCGGCCCGGCGGGGCTGATCGCCGCCGAGACCGCGCGCGCCGCCGGCGCCGAGGTCGACGTATACGAGGCCAAGGGCTCGGTGGGACGCAAGTTCCTGATCGCCGGCAAGGGCGGCCTCAACCTGACCCACTCCGATCCGTTCGAGCGCTTCGTCGCGCGCTATCGCGAGCGCGCGACGGCGGTCGGCGAGTGGCTGGCCGACTTCGATGCCGACGCGCTGCGCGCCTGGGCGCAGGCGCAGGGCGTGGAGACCTATGTGGGCAGCTCCGGCCGGGTGTTCCCGCTGGATCGCAAGGCCGCACCGCTGCTGCGCGGCTGGGTGCGGCGGCTGAAGGACACCGGGGTGCGCTTCCACGTGCAGCAGCGCTGGCTGGGCTGGGACGCGGACGGCGCGCTGCGCTTCGCCGGTGCCGACGGCGAGCAGCGCGTGCAGGCCGATGCCTGCGTGCTGGCGCTCGGTGGCGGCAGTTGGCCGCAACTCGGCTCCGACGGCGCCTGGCAGGACACGCTGCGCGCGCGCGGCGTGGAGGTTGCGTCGCTGCAGCCGGCCAACTGCGGCTTCGACGTGGACTGGAGCGCCTATTTCCGCGAACGCCACGCGGGAGCCCCGCTGAAGCCGGTGGTCGCGCATTGGCACGATGCGCAGGGCCAGGCACAGTCGCTGCAGGGCGAGTGCGTGGTCGGCGAGCACGGCATCGAGGGCAGCCTGATCTATGCGCTGGCCGCGGATCTGCGCGATTCCATCGCCGCACACGGCCCGGCCACGCTGTGGCTGGACCTGGTACCGGGCCGCGACCTGCCGCGGCTGCAGGCCGAACTGGGCAAGCCGCGCGGCGGCCGCAGCTTCGGCGAACACCTGCGCCGCCAGGCCGGCATCGACGGGGTCAAGGCGGCGCTGCTGTTCGAGATCCTCGGCAAGCAGGCCGGCCAGGATCCGGCGCTGGCCGCGGCCACGCTCAAGCGCCTGCCGCTGACCCTGCTGCGCCCGCGCCCACTGGCCGAGGCGATCAGCAGCGCCGGCGGCGTGCGCCTGGAAGCGTTGGATGCGCAGCTGATGCTGCGGGCGCTGCCCGGCACCTTCTGCGCCGGCGAAATGCTCGACTGGGAAGCGCCGACCGGCGGCTACCTGCTCACCGCGTGCTTCGCCAGCGGCGTGCGCGCCGGGCGCGGCGCGGTGGCCTGGCTGCAGCGTCAAGCCGCGCACTGACCTCCAGCGCACGCGGCACGCGGCGCTCAGAGCACCGCGATCTGCACCCGCGCCTGCGGATCGCGCTTGGCCACGTACATGGCCTCGTCGGCGCGCTGGGTGAGCAGCACCGGATCGAAGCCGGGGCCGGCCTGCACGGCGATGCCGATGCTCGGCTGCAAGGGCAGGTGCCGACCACTGACCTCGCAGCCGTCCGCGCACGCCTCCATGATCCGCGCCGCGGCCGCCAGCACTTCGCGCCTGGCGTCGGCCAGGCCTTCCAGCAACACCACGAACTCGTCGCCACCCAACCGTGCGATGCTGTCCTGCCCGCGCAGGCAACGCTGCAGCAGCCGCGCGAAGTGCACCAGCAACGCATCGCCGACGTGATGGCCGAAACGGTCGTTGACGCTCTTGAAGTCGTTCAGATCCAGGAACATCACCGCCACCTGGCCCTGGCCACGGCGCTCGTTCATGCGCCGCCGCAGGGTCTGGTTCCAGGCCATGCGGTTTGGCAGCCCAGTCAGTTCGTCGCGCAGCGCGCGCTCTTCCAGCAGCCGCGCCAATCGGGTCTGCCCGGTGATGTCGCTGATCATCAGATGCAGGCCGATCCGCTGCGGCGCCAGGGCCACGTCCGGAATCAGGCTGAAATGCATGATCCGCAACGCATCGGTGGCATCGCACAGCTCGGCGTCGAACTGCGCCGGCACGCCCTGCAGCGCCGCCGGCAGGTGGGGTTGCAGCAGGGCCAGTTGCTGCGGATCCAGCACCTCGTGCAGGCGGCGGCCGACGATGCGCTCCGGTGCCAGCGCGAACCACTCCGCATATGGCCGATTGACGAACTGGTAGCGCAGGTCGTGGTCGAGATAGGCGATCAGCGCCGGCGCGTTGTCGGCGATGGTGCGTAGCTGCGCTTCGCTGTCGCGCAGGCGGTGTTCGGCCAGATGCTGCTCGGTGATGTCCTGGATATGGGTGACGAAGTGCAGCGGACGCTGCTGTTCGTCGCGCACCAGCGACACCGACAGACGCGCACGCACGGTATGGCCGTCGCGATGGCGGTAGCGCTTTTCGCTGCGGTAGTCGCTGCGGCGGCCGGCGATCAACGCGGCCACCTGTTCCATGTCCTCGGCCAGGTCCTCGGGATGGGTCAAATCCTGGAAGCGCAGTTCCAGCAGCTCGGCGCGGCTATAGCCGAGCATCGCGCACAAGGCGTCGTTGACGTCCAGCCAGTGCCCTTCCAGCGAGACCAGCGCCATGCCGTGCGCGGCCGCCGAGAACGCGCCGGAGAAACGCTGCCCGGCCAGCAGCGCCGCATGCGACGCCGCGCGTTCGACGCTGACGTCGCGCATCACGCACACCGCGCCCAGGCTGCGCCCATCGCGGCCCTCCAGCCGTTCCGCATTGCACAGCACGCTGCGCGGCGGTTGTCCCTTGGCGGCGATCACCATTTCCGCATCGCGCACCGATTCGCCGCGCCACGCACGGACCAGTGGCACCTCGTCACTGGTCAGCAGCCGCTGGCCGCTGGCGTCGAACAGGTCGAAGTACTTCGCCCACTGTTCGGGCGGCAAGGCGCGTGGATCGGCGCCGTGCCACTGCCGCGCCACCTGGTTGAACTCGCCCAGCGTGCCGTCGGCCTGGCACGACACCACGCCGTCGGGCATGGTTTCCAGCAGCAGGCTCAGCGTCTTGGCCTGGTCGTGGGCGATGCGCGCGTCGCGGCGCGCCTCCAGATGCGCGGTGACCTGCCTGGCCAGGCGCTGCAGACCTTCGCGCTGGCGTGCGTCCAACTGCCGTGGACGGATATCGATCACGCACAGGGTGCCGTAGCTGTAGCCCTGGTCGCCGATCAGCGGCATGCCAGCGTAGAAACGCAGGTGTGGCGCGCCGCACACCAGCGGGTTGCCGGCGAAACGCGGATCCAGCGTGGCGTCCGGCACCTCCAGCAACTGCGGCTCCAGCAAGGCATAGGTGCAGAACGCCATCTCGCGCGGATACCCGGTGGTGCCGGCAGGCAGGCCGCAACTGGCCTTGAGCCATTGCCGGCGCTCGTCGATCAGCGAAATCAGCGCGATCGGCACCTCGCACAACTGGCTGGTCAGCCAGATCAGGTCGTCGAACGCCGGTTCCGGTGCAGTGTCCAGCATCCCCAGCTCGGCCAGCGCGCGCAGGCGCTCGGCTTCGTCGACGGGCAGCGGCGCGGGAACGACGTCGGGGACCGAGGGCTGATTCATGCGCGGCAAGCTGAGAAGGAACCGGCACGATAACGGGCGGCGGCAGCGATGGCGAGCATGCGTGACCGATGCGGCGATGCAAAAAAGCGAACGCCCCGCCCCTTCGCCGTCACAACGCACCGGTTGTGGGATGCCTACCTCACCGCACCGCCAGCGCGGCGCGCTTCTCCATGAACACGCAATCGAGGGCGATCCCGCTGGGATGGGGGTAGGCTCCCTCGCGCAGCACGGCATAGCCCTGCGCAAGGTAGAACGCCACCGCATTCAGCGCCGCGGCGAGATGGATGCGCGGACACGGCGCCAGGCGCTGCTCCAGCGCCTGCAGCAGGCGCCGGCCGAGACCGCTGCCACGCAGCGCCGGGTCCACGAACAGTCCGTCGATCTCGGCACCGGCCAGGTCGACGACGCCGAAGCCGAGCACGCGACCTTCACGGTCCTCGGCGACGATCGCGCCGCCCGCAGCCACCAGACCGCAATACGATGCCGGCGGCGGCGCTGCGGACCAGCGCACGATCACCTCCGGTGGGTAGTGGCTGCTGCAGACCTCGCGCACACAGCGGGTGCGCAACGCCCACAGCGTCGGGATGTCTTCGGGCACCCCGGGCCGCAACCGTATCGGCGACGCCGCCGTGCTCATTGCGACTTGCTGTCGCGCAGGCGGCGGATGCGTTCCGGTGGCTGGAACGAATCGCTGCGCGCGTCGCCCCAGTAATCGTGGAAGACCGCATGGTCGGGGACCGTGCGCAGCAGTTCGCCCGGCTCCAGGTAGCGGTACAGCGAGGCCAGCGAGCGGATCTCCACCTGCGAGATGCGGCGCAGGATGTGCTCCGGCCCCAGTTGCGAAGGATGCGTCAGCCCGGCGGCACTGAGCAGTTCGCGCAGCGCCTTGAGCGTGTTGGCGTGGTAGTGCGCGACCCGGGTGGCCTTGTCGGTGGGGTCCAGGTGCTGCCAGCGACGCCGGTCCTGGGTGGCGATGCCAGTCGGGCAGCGGTCGCTGTGGCAGCTCAGCGACTGGATGCAGCCCAGCGCGAACATGAAGCCGCGCCCGGCGTTGCACCAGTCCGCGCCCAGCGCCAGGGTGCGCGCGATATCGAAGGCGCTGGTGATCTTGCCGGCAGCGCCGAGCTTGATGCGCTCGCGGATATCCAGCCCGACCAGGGTGTTGTGCACCAGCAGCAGGGCCTCGTGCATCGGCACGCCGACATGGTCGATGAACTCCGCCGGCGCCGCGCCGGTGCCGCCCTCGGCGCCGTCGACGACGATGAAATCCGGGTACAGGCCGCTTTCCTGCATCGCCTTGGCGATGGCGAACCACTCCCAGGGGTGGCCGATGGCCAGCTTGAAACCGGTGGGCTTGCCGCCGGACAGTTCGCGCAGCCGCGCCACGAACTGCAGCAGCTCCAGCGGCGTGGAGAACGCCGAATGCCGCGACGGCGAGACGCAATCCTGGCCCATGGCGACGCCGCGGGTGGCGGCGATCTCGGCACTGACCTTGGCCGCCGGCAGCACGCCGCCGTGGCCCGGCTTGGCGCCCTGCGAGAGCTTGATCTCGATCATCTTGACCTGCTCCAGCGTGGCGTTGGCGACGAAGCGCTGCGGGTCGAAGCGCCCCTCCTCGTCGCGGCAGCCGAAGTAGCCCGAGCCGATCTCCCACACCAGGTCGCCGCCGCACTCGCGGTGGTAGGGCGAGATCGAGCCCTCGCCGGTGTCGTGGTAGAAGCCGCCCTGGCGCGCGCCGGCGTTGAGCGCGCGGATGGCGTTGGCCGACAGCGCGCCGAAGCTCATCGCCGAGATGTTGAACACGCTGGCCGCGTACGGCTGCGCGCAGCCGGCGCCGATGGTGACGCGGAAGTCGTGGTCGGCGATCTTGCAGGTGGCCAGCGAATGGTTGATCCATTCGTAGTCCGGTGCGTAGGTGCTGCGCTGGGTGCCGAACGGCACCACGTCCATCACGTTCTTGGCGCGCTGGTACACCAGGGCGCGCTGCTGCCGCGAGAACGGCGCCTCCTCGATGTCGCTCTGCAGGAAGTACTGGCGCATCTCCGGGCCGACCGATTCCAGGCCGTAGCGGAAATGCGCCAGGATCGGATAATTGCGGCGCAGGGTGCTGCGGGTCTGCAGCAGGTCCACGGTGCCCAGCACCGCCAGCACCGCGAAGGCCGCCACGCCCCAGCCCCACAGCGGCCAGATCGCACACAGGGCGATGGACAGCGCCAGCAGCACGCAGCTGGCGATATAGGCTAGGTAGCGGTGCATCGCGGTCCTCGCAGGCATAGTAAGCCGGCGAGTGTAGAGGGTGTCGCGGTCATGGCGTTGCAACCGCCATCGGGGCCGCTTGGCGCAGGTACAGCCAGCGCATGCCATGCGCCGGTGACACCAGACGGTACGCGCGCCCGAGAACTGCGCTACAGCCGGTCGTCCACCGCCGCGCGCGGCCACACCGACTTGACGTCGTAGACCACCAGGTCGGGTGTGCCGAGCGCGCGGATCTGCGCTGCGTCCAGGTCGCGGTAGGCCGCGTGCGCCACCGCCAGCACCACCGCGTCGTAGCGGCCGGGCACCGGCTCGGGCAGCAGGTCCACGCCATGCGCCTGCGCCGCCTGCGGATCGGCCCAGGGATCGCAGGCATCGACGCGGGCGCCGGCCGCGGCCAGCGCCTGCACCAGCTCCAGCGCGCGGCTGTTGCGCAGGTCCGGGCAGTTCTCCTTGAAGGTGACGCCGAGCACCAGCACGGACGCATCGGCCATCGCCACGCCCTTGCCGGCCAGCAGTGCCTGCACCCGCGCGGCGACATGCGCGCCGACCCGGTTGTTGACCTGGCGCGCGGTGTGGATCAGGTCCGGGTGGTAGCCCACGCTCTCGGACTTGTGCAGCAGGTAGTACGGATCCACGCCGATGCAGTGGCCCCCGACCAGGCCGGGCCGGAACGGCAGGAAGTTCCACTTGGTGCCGGCCGCGTCCAGCACGTCCTGGGTATCGATGCCGAGGCGGTCGAAGATGAGGGCGAGTTCGTTGACCAGGGCGATGTTGACGTCGCGCTGGATGTTCTCGACCACCTTGGCCGCCTCGGCCACGCGGATCGACGGCGCGCGCCAGGTGCCGGCCGCGATGATGCCGGCATACAGCGCGTCCACCGCATCGGCGGCGGCCGGGTTCGAGCCCGAGGTGATCTTGCGGATGTCGGCCAGGCGCCGCTGGCGGTCGCCGGGATTGACCCGCTCCGGGCTGTAGCCGCAATGGAAGTCGACGTCGCAGCGCAATCCCGAGCCCTGCTCCAGCAGCGGCACGCAGACTTCCTCGGTGGTGCCCGGGTAGACGGTGGACTCGTAGATCACCAGGTCGCCGCGCTTGAGCACGCCGGCCAGCAACTCGCTGGCCTGGCGCAGCGGCTGCAGGTCGGGCTGCTCGTGCGCGTCGATCGGGGTCGGCACGGTGACGATGTACACGTTGCGGTCACGCAGCGCCGCCGCGTCGTCGCTGTAGCGCAGGTGCACGCCGGCGCGCAGTTCCTCGGCCTCCAGTTCCAGCGTCTGGTCGTGCCCGTCGCGCAGTTGCGCCACGCGCTGCGCATCGATGTCGTAGCCGAGCGTGTCGTGGCGGGCGCCGAACGCCACCGCCAGCGGCAGGCCCACATAACCGAGGCCGATCACGGCGATGCGCGGCGGCGCGGAGTCGAGCACGGGAGCAACGGGCATGCCAGTCCTTTGCGGGCACCAGCGGCGGCGGCCGTCGGCGCGTGAGGGGGAAACGGGGTGCCCGCGGACGCGGACCTCGTGCATGGTAAGCCGCCGCAGCGGCGCGGACCAAGTCGACCGGCGGAACGCCGGGATCGCATGTGCGCGCCTCGTCTTCACGCGCCGCATCGGACGCCTTCACAACGCTGTGCGTGAAAGTCGGCGTCCAACATCACGCTTTGTCGCCGCGCAGGTGCGCGTCTTGTCATCCACACCACATGAGCACCACCTCACCTTTACGCGCCGCGGCCTAGGGTGATGGAGCGGTGGCTGCCAGGGGGGGCACCCTCCGCCTCCCTCTTTCCTCTCACTCAAGGAGAACTCGCGTGAGTCACGCTCCGAGCCTGCTCGTGGATGTCGAAGCCGAATTGGCGCATTGGAAGGCGCTGCACGCGGCGGGCAAACTGGGGTCGCAGTCGTTCAGCGAACATGCGCGCCTGATCAAGATGGCCTGCGATGTGTTCCTGCAGTTGCCGCGCGAATCCAACGACGTGCGATTGCAGCGCCTGCGTCAGCGCTACGACGCCGAACACCCCTGGCCGCGCATCGCCTGGAGCGATGCCGAAACCCTGGTCGTCGCCTGCTGGGCACGCCTCGACGGCTCCGAGCAGCACGACCGCCATCCGGATCCGGCGCCCACCCCCGCCTGATCCAGGAGGTTCGTCATGTCCCCGCCCGCCAACCGCGACAACGCCCACGATTCCCAGCAACGCAGCCACACGCCGGACAAGATCCACAACGACGACGCGCAGTGGAAGGATCGCGACCAACCCGATAGCGACCCCAAGCGCGACCACGCCGATCCCGAGCACGACTATCCTCGGCCGGACGGCAGCGAGTAAGGACGCCACGACTCCCGCTGCGGCACACCACGGTCGCCGCAGCGGCATCCCTGCCCAACCGCACCGAACGCCGACGGTCAGCGCAGGCTCGAGCCGCGCACGATGCAGCGGCCACTGAGCACCACCTTGCGGGTCGGCTGCGTCGGCGCATTCATCCGCTCCAGCAGCAACGACATCGCGGTGCGTCCCATCTCTTCCACCGGCTGTTCGATCACGGTGATCCCGGGCTCGACCAGGTCGGTCCAGCTTTCGTTGTCGAAGCCGGCTAGCGCCAGATCCTGCGGAATGCGCAGGCCGGCCGCGCGCGCGGCCTTCAGCGCGCCCATCAGCAGCAGGCTGTTGCTGGCCACCAGCGCGTCCGGTCGCGGCGTCTGCGCCAGCCAGGCCTGGACCTCGGCGATCGCCGCCTCCGCGCTCGGTGCCACCTCGCGGTAATCCGGCGTCAGCCCGTGCCCGCGCATCGCCTCCAGATAGCCGTCGCGGCGCTCGGCGGCAGTGCTGCTGGTCTTGCCGAACAGGCCGCCGATCCGGCGCACGCCGCGGCCGACCAGATGATCGACCAGCGCCGCCATCGCCGCGGCGTTGTCCAGCACCACGCTGTCGTGCGTACCGCTCTTGCCGGCGCGGTCCAGCAGCACCACCGGATGATCGAAGGTCAACTTGCCCAGCTGGCTCTGGGTGGTGCGGGTGGGGGCGAAGATCAGCCCGCTGACCCGCTCTTCCTGCATCAGTTGCAGATACAGCGCCTCGCGCTGCGGATCCTCGTCGGTATTGCACAGGATCACGCGCATGCCGGCGCGGTAGGCCACGTCCTCGACTGCGCGAATGGCCGCGGTGAAGAACGGATTGCGGATGTCGGCGACGATCAGCCCCACCACCCCGGAGTGCTGCGAGCGTAGCCGCCGTGCCATCAGGTTGGGGCGGTAGCCGGTCTCGCGCACCGCCGCTTCCACCCGCGCCCGCACCTCCTCGCTGACCGGGCCGTGGCCCAGTGCGCGCGACACCGTCGAGGTCGAGACGCCGGCGACGCGCGCCACGTCGTGGATGCTGACACTCACCGGCAACGTTCCCGCTTCTTTTCCATGTTGACCCCCTGTCGTGTGGCGCCACCAGATAGTAGCACCAGGCTTTTCCGAAAGAATTGTGCACTGCACATTGACGATAGACTGGGAACGTTCCCACACTGCGCCCACTTGCCGCCCACCCTCAAGGATTCCGCGTGTCCCAGACGCCCGCCTCTCCCCTGGTTTCCAGCGACCTGGTCCGGGTCGATGTCCAGGCCCGCGACAAGGCCGACGCAATCGCCCAGGCGGCGCAGTTGCTGGTCGCCGCCGGCTGCGTGCCGCCGGCCTACGAGGCCAGCATGCTGCGCCGCGAAGCGCTGGCCAACACCTTCCTGGGCCATGGCGTGGCGATCCCGCACTGCACCGGCGAGGACCGCCACCTGGTGCGCCGCGACGGCATCGCGGTGCTGCAGCTGCGCGACGGCGTGGAGTGGAACCCGGGCCAGACCACGCACCTGGTGGTCGCCATCGCCGCCCAGTCCGACACCCACATCACCGTGCTGCGGCGCCTGACCCGGCTGATCCAGGATCCGCCGAAGCTGGAGGCGCTGTTCGCCAGCGACGACCCGCAGGCGATCGTCGCCGCCCTGAGCGAGGATGCGGCCGCCGCCGCGCCCACCGCCCCGGCCAGCGACCTGGCCGAGCGCTTCGACTGGACCGTGCGCTACCCCACCGGGCTGCACGCGCGCCCGGCCACGCGCTGGGTGGAAACCGCACGCGGCTTCGCCGCGCGCATCCAGGTGCGCGCCGGCGACCAGGTCGGCGACGCGAAGAATCTGGTGTCGCTGCTGCAGCTGGGCCTGCACGCCGGCGACACCGTGACCATTTCGGCCGAAGGCCAGGACGCCGCCGCGGCGCTGGCACGGCTGCGCAGCGTGATCGACGGCCTGACCGCACAGGAGCAGGCCGACGCCGACGCTGCCGCGCAACGTCGCGCCGCGCCGGTCGCCGGCTGGACCCCGCC
>NZ_AQOJ01000314.1:0-379 GCF_000364685.1 Xanthomonas sp. SHU 166 | reverse complement strand
CCTGGGTTGGCGGGGGCGGCCTGGACCGACTGCGCAGCGATGCCTTCACCCGGGTCGGCGAGGTGCGCATCGTGCATCTGCGCGACGGCAGCGTGGTCACGCTCAACACCGATAGCGCCATCGCCGTGGAGATGCAGGCGCACCTGCGCTCGGTCCAGCTGTTGCGCGGCGAAGCGTTGCTGCAGGTGACGCACGATCCACGGCGTCCGTTCGTGGTCGACAGCGCCGGCGGCAGCGCCCGGGTGCTCGGCACGCGTTTCGATGTGCGCCTGCAGGGTCGCACCGCCGAGGTCGCCGTGATCGACGGCCGTGTCGCCGTGCGCGCACCGGACGGCGGCAGCACTGCCGTACTGCGCGCCGGCCAGCGCGCGCGCCTGAG
>NZ_AQOJ01000313.1:0-6851 GCF_000364685.1 Xanthomonas sp. SHU 166 | reverse complement strand
CTCGCGCCGCTCGACCCGCTGGCGGTCGGCGCCTGGCAACGCAGGCAACTGCTGTTCGACGCCACGCCGCTGGCGCAGGTGCTGGAAGAGCTCTCGCGCTACCGACACGACCGCGTCCTGGTGCGCGATGCGCGCCTGCGCGCATTGCCGGTCTCCGGATCGCTGGACGTCGCCGACCCCGAGCGCGCGCTGCATATCTTGCTCGACAGCCTCAACCTGGAGGCGCTCGACCTGGGAGTGGTCACCCTCGTGCACCGAGGTACGCCGGAGGCGGCCACTGCCGCCGGCGCACAGAGCATGAACTCGAGATAAACAAGACCGGGCAGAGGACAAGACCAGGCCGTCGCGGCTGGGGGATCAGCCGGGACGAGCCCGTCTAAGCAGGAAAGAACGGAATGCGTTTCGTTCTCATCAAACATCTTCCTGCCCAGCGACCGTATGCCCATCCACCGCTCCACCGCCCGCCCCCGTCCCGCGCCGCGTCTCGCCCTGCTCAGCAGTACCCTCACCCTGATGTTGCTCAGCGCCGGAGCCCTGGCCCAGGTGCCGCGCGCGCCCGGCAGCACGGCGGCGTCGGTCCGCCATGCGATCGATCTGGAGGCGCAGCCGCTGCCGCAGGCGTTGCTGAAACTCTCCGCGCAGACCGGCGTGCAGGTGCTGTACGCCGGCCAGATCGCAGATGGAGCGAACGCCCCCGCGGTGAAAGGCGACTACAGCGCCGAACAGGCGCTGCAACGCCTGCTGCAGGGCAGCGGCCTGGTCGCACGGCGCACCGGCACTCGGGCGATGACGCTGGAGCGCGCCGCGGCACCCGCCGGGGCGATCATCACCGACACGCTGCGCGTGGCCGGCGACGACCGCAGCGCCGGCGGCGACGTCCGCGACCAGCGCGGCCGCGACGCGGTGTACGACCTGGACCTGTCCAGCGCGTACATCGGTCGCACCGAGGTGGAACGCTACAAGGGCGCCACGCCGTCGGATCTGGTCAACGGCGTCGCCGGCGTGTTCAGCGGCGATGCGCGCAACAGCGGCGCGCTGGATCTCAACATCCGCGGCATCCAGGGGCCGGGCCGGGTGCCGGTGAGCATCGACGGTACCGAGCAGGCGCTGACCGTGTGGCGCGGATACAACGGCGCCAGCAATCGCAACTACATCGATCCGCTGCTGATCGGCGGCATCCAGATCCTCAAGGGACCGTCGCTGACCCGCAACGTCGCCACCGGTATCGGTGGCGCGATGGTGATCGACACCCTGGACATGGACGACGTGCTCGAGACCGGTCAGCGCATCGGCGGCGAAGTGCGTGTGGAAGGCAGCAGCAACGCGGTGGCGCCGCGGCTGCCGCGGCTGCACACCGGCCAGGACTACCGCACGGTGACCGGCTTCCCGCAGAACGCGCCGAACGCACCCTACGAGGATCGCACCCTGCAGGTGCAGCCGCGCCACGGCGGTGGCGGCGACAACGTGTTCTCCGGAGAGGACCTCGCCTACCGTCTGGCGCTGGGCTGGCGCCCCGCCGACTCCGTGGACCTGTTCGCCGCCTACGCCTATCGCGACCGCGGCAACTACTATGCCGGCAGGCACGGCGCCGGCTACTACAGCCGCTCGCGCGGCTCCTCCGCCGACGACTACATCCTGTCGATGGCCAACTACTGGCGGCCCGGCGACGAGGTCGCCAATACCTCCAGCCAGATGGAATCGTGGCTGTTCAAGCTCGGCTGGCGGCCAAGCGAGGCGCAGGCGCTGCAACTGGGCTATCGCGACAGCCTCTCGCACTACGGCGAGGTGATGCCTTCGCGGATCATCGAATCGGCGAACCGCGCTGCGATCCAGTGGCCGCTGAGCCGGGTCGATGCGCAGGCCTGGAACCTGCGCTACACCTGGCACCCGGCCGACAGCCGCTGGCTCGACCTCGACGCTACGCTGTGGCGCACCGACACCGCCAGCGCCACCTACACCGCCGGCGGCTTCCCCAACTATGCGCAAGGGCCTGACAACCCGCTGCTCAGGAACACGGCCCTGGCCAATGCGCGCAACGACCGCACCGGGCTCACCGCGAGCAACCGCGTCCGCCTGGCCGATGGCCTCGATCTGAGCGTCGGCGGCAGCGTGCAGCACGAGCGCCTGCGCTCGGACGACGCCTATTTCGGCGTCAGCGATGGCTGGCGCATGTATCCGCGCGCAGGCCGGCGCCAGGAACGGCAGGCCTACTTCAACGTGGAATGGCGGCCGCTCGAGCGGCTGGCGCTGAGCGCCGGCGCGCGCTACGCCACGTACTGGGCGTTCGACGACTTCCTGGCCGCGCACGCCGGGCAACTGCGACAGTCGCTGGTCGACGGCTACGAGATCAGCTATCGCACCACCCAGACCTACACCCAGGCCGAGCGCGAGGCGTTGATCGCCGACCAGCTTGCCGGCAATCGCGAACTGCTGGACCTGGAGATCATCACCCAGGAGGAGTACGACGCCATCGCCGCCGACCTGCTGCAGAACGTGCCGACCCAGTACGACGTGCAGCACAAGGCGCCATGGCAGGCCGATGCGCACGGCCGCTACACCAAGGCCGGCAATGCCTGCCTAAACGGATCGCTGGATGCGCTGCCCGGCGCACTCGGGCAGACGTGCCTGGCCAGCCCCGTCGTCAGCACCGGCGACGCCAGGGCGCGCCGCCGCAAGGACCACGGCTGGATGCCGTTCTTCTCGGCGACGCTGGATTTCAGCGATGTCAGCAGGGCGTATCTGCGCTACAGCGAGACCTTGCGCTTCCCCAGCATGTTCGAGAGCACGGTTGCGTTCTCCGCCTCGCTCAATCCCTGGGACCTGAAACCCGAACACGCCCACACCTGGGAACTGGCCTACGTCCAAGACCTGGGCGCGCTGCTCGGCGCGGACACCACCGCCGACGTCAAGCTGGCCTACTACGCCAGCAAGACCCGCGACGTGATCGAACGCGACGCGCAGTTCAAGTTCGACAACATCGACAAGCAGACCATCCGCGGCCTGGAGCTGCAGGGCCGCTACGACGACGGCCGCCTGTTCACCGATCTGGGGGTGAACTACACGCTGAAGAACGAAGTCTGCGACGAGACCACGGCAGCGCTGCTGTCCAGCAACAACGGCTATGTCATCGGCAGCGGCCGGATCGTGCCGACCTGCGTGGACTACGGCTTCGTCGGCGGCTACCTGCTCACCCAGAGCACGCCGAAGCTGTCGGCGAGTTGGTCGCTGGGCACGCGCCTGTTGCAGCGGCGCCTGGAGCTGGGCAGCCGCCTGACCTACTACCGGCAGTATCGCAATCCGGATCTGGAATGGTTCCGCGAGAACTCCGTGCAAGGCGGCGACGGCCGCCTGGTCTACACCTTCAACGTGCCCTTCTCCTGGGGCACCACGCTGCTGCTGGACGCCTACGCCCGCTATGCGCTGCGCAAGAACCTGAGCATCGAACTGGGCGCGACCAACCTCACCGATCGCTACTACGTCGACCCGGCCACCCGCTCCACGGTGGCCGCCCCCGGACGCACGCTGAAACTCAGCATGACCGGGAGATTCTGATCTCCCGCACGCCGTTCAAGGAGTGTGATTCGAACCGGACACGGACGTCCTTCCTCGTTCCAAACCAACCAGAAGGATCCATCGCATGAACATGAAACGTCCTCACGCCGCACTGCTGGGCCTGGCCATCGCCAGTGTACTGGGCAGCGCGCACGCAGCCCCGTTCCTGGGCAAGTCGAGCAACGAAAGCTACGTCAAGGTCGGCGAATCCACCGTCAACGGCGGCCCGCACCGTGCCGGCCAGGCCGGCATCGCGGTGAACTCGACCGGCCTGGACAAGCCGGTGGACTTCAAGGGGCTCTCGATGTACGGCGGCGTCGGCTCGGTCAAGGTGCTGAACTTCCCGTACAGCGGCGCACCGAGCAGCCACGACAACCTCGGCGTGTTCGCCTTCTCCCAGGTCGGCAGCCAGGACGTGTGGTTCGGCGAGTGGTACTCGCGCAAGGACAACGCCGATGGCCTGAACACGCACACGGTGTACTTCGTCGGCGACAAGCCGGACAGCAGCGTGCCCAGCGCCGGCACCGCCACCTACAGCATGGTCGGCATCAACGACTACAGCGCCGGCAACCAGTTGACCGGCACCTTCACCGCCAACTTCGGCACCGGCCGCCTGACCGGCTCGATCCAGAACAACGCCGGCTTCGCGGTCAACATCGGCACGGCCAGCATCAACAGCAACGCCAGCATCTCCGGCAGCAACGCCATCGCCCGCCAGTCCGGCAGCGTGGTCGCGGCCAACGGCGCGGTGTCCGGCCAGTTCTACGCCAACCAGGCCGCGCTGGCCGGCATCGCCGACTTTGCCGGGGTGAAGTACGACACCGCCTTCGGCGGCACCAAGCAGTAATCCGTCTGCGCGGCACGTCCGCGCCTTTCGATCCGTACCCGGGCAGGACCAGCCACGACCATGCCAGTCCTGCTCCGCTTTCGCACCGGTTGCTCGATGCCTTGCATTTCTTCCGCGCGCCGACGGCGCGCACGCACGCTTGTCGCACTGACGGCCTGCCTCGCGTGGCTGGCGGCCGCGCCGTGCGCGATGGCGCAGGCGCAGGACGATACCCGACGCCTGCTCGAACAGCGCGACCAGGGCCAGGCGCTCGAACGCGAACGCGCGCTGGTGCAGGAGCCGGCCACCGGCGAGCGACCGAGCATCGTCGTCGACGGCATGTCCTACGTCGTCGCGCCGACCGCCAACGACGTGGGCCGCGCGCTGTACCTGTCGCTTCAGA
Source organism: Xanthomonas sp. SHU 166 (assembly GCF_000364685.1). NCBI lineage: Bacteria > Pseudomonadati > Pseudomonadota > Gammaproteobacteria > Lysobacterales > Lysobacteraceae > Xanthomonas > Xanthomonas sp. SHU 166. The sequence goes on along the minus strand of NZ_AQOJ01000313.1, from coordinate 2,070 downwards.
ACAAACAATGGCCGGCCGTGCAGCGGTTCCTCGCCGAATACCTGACCCTGCCCGAGCGCGACCCGCTGCTGGTGCATTACGCGCAGGGCGCGGTGGCGCGCAACCGCGGCCGCTACGGCGACGCCGAGCGGGAGTACCGCGTGCTGCTGACGTTGCAGCCGGACTTCCTGCCCGGGCGTCTGGAACTGGCGCGGGTGCTGTTCGAGGACCAGCAGGACCGCGAGGCCGAACAGGCGTTCGCAGCCATTGCCGCCTCGATCGACGCTGGCGATCCCAGGACCGAGGGCGTGCGCAACACCATCGCCGGCTTCCGCCAGGCCTTGGCCAACCGGCGCGACTGGAACGGCACCTTCGCGCTGGGACCGGCCTGGAGCGACAACGTCAATCGCACCTCGGCCAGTTCCATCTGCCTGCTGCCGCTGGAAGGGCGCTGCTACTTCAGCCGCAGCACGCCCACGGCGATCGTCGCCTTCGGCGCCGACTACGATGCCAGCGCCGAACGGCGCCTGCCGCTGCGCGGTCACCATGGGCTGTACCTGCGCACGCTGCTGTTCGGCCAGAGCTATCGCGACAACGGCGCCTACAACGAACTCACCGCGCTGACCCAGGCCGGTTACAGCTATCGCAGCGGCCGCCACAGCCTGGCGCTGGCGCCCTCGTTCGATTACTACGCGCTGGGCAACCAGGCGCTGTATGGCGCCTGGGGCGTGCATGCGGAATGGAGTTGGAGCCTGTCGCCGCGGTCGCTGGTCAAGCTGGAAGGCGACTGGAAGGACATGCGCTACCGCCGCCGCGCTTACGCCGCCAGCTACGACGCGATCGTGCGCGGCGCCTCGGCCACCTATTTCCGCAGCCTGGATGCGCGCTGGACCGTGTTCGCCGGGGTCGACGCCAGCGACACTGCCGCCGTGCAGGACACCGAGGCGTACCTGCAGCGCGGCGTCCGCCTGGGCGGTTCGCGGCAATGGCCGGGAGGCATCGACGCCACCGTGTTCGCCTCCTACCGGCTGCGCGACTACGGCGCCTACAGCGCGGTCCTGCGCGCACGCCGCCACGATGCCGAGCGCACCTACACCCTGGTGCTGCGCGCGCCGCGCCTGGCGGTCGGCGGCTTCGTGCCGCTGCTGACGCTGCGCCACAACCGCGTGCGCAGCAACGTCGACTGGCTGTACGGCTACGAGCGCAACACCATCAACCTGAAACTGGAGCGCGCCCTGTGACGCACACGCCGTCGCCACCCGTTATCGCCCCCTCCCCCGCGCCGAGCCGCGCGCAGCGCCTGAAGGCCGCCACCGCACAGGCGCATACCCGGCTGGACCGGCGCATCATGGCCGCGCAACCGTTCGCCTCGCGCGACAACTACGCGCGCTTCCTGCAGGTGCAATACCGGTTCCATTGCGACATGGAGCGCATCTACGCCAACCCGGTGCTGGCCAGCGTGGTGCCGGACCTGGCGCAGCGCCGGCGTCTGCCAGCGCTCGTGGCCGACCTGCACGACCTGGGCGTTGCACTTCCCGCCGACCACGCTACCGCGCCCGGCAGCGCCGGCCACCCCACCCAGGTCGCTGCGCTGGGCTGGCTGTACGTGGCCGAAGGCTCCAACCTGGGTGCGGCGATCCTGGCCAGGCTGGCGGCGAAACTGGGCCTGCACGCGCAGTTCGGCGCGCGCCATCTGGCCGGGCACGAGGACGGGCGCGCGCAGCACTGGCGCCAGTTCGTCGCCGCGCTCGACCGCCTGGCGCTCGATGCCGGGCAGGAACAGGCGGTGATCGCCGCCGCGCGCAGCGCGTTCGCGCAGGTGCAGGCGTACGTGGACCTGCACCTGCCGGCGACGCCGCGATGAGGCCGATGCCGCCGTGGAGGCGACCGTGCACCTGAGCCGCGCGCTGTGGTGCGGCCTGGGCCTGCTGATGCTGGCATTGGGCCTGATCGGCGCCGTGCTGCCGGTGATGCCCACCACCATTTTCCTGATCCTGGCAGCGTACTGTTTTTCGCGCTCCTCGCCGCGGCTGGACGCCTGGCTGCTGGCGCATCCGCGCTACGGCGCGACGCTGCGCCTGTGGCGCGAGC
>NZ_AQOJ01000312.1:0-1249 GCF_000364685.1 Xanthomonas sp. SHU 166 | reverse complement strand
GGCGCCATCCCCCGCCGCGGCAAGTGGCTCGCCGCCAGCGGCATGGCGCTGGGCTATCTGCTGTTCTGCTGCGGCGCGCATCCCGGCGCGACGCTGGCGCTCGGCGTCGGCGCGCTGATCGCCGCCAGCGCCGCGTTCGTGCTGACCCGCCCTGCGCCGCGCGACGCGCCACCACCGCGCTGAATACCGTCCCGCCGCGCCGCCCTCCTACCACGCCGCCTCCCAGCCCATGACCGCTATCGCCCCCATCTCCCCCATCGCACCGCGTCCAGCCGACCTCAGCGCCTGGCAGATGTTCCTGCATGCCGACCTGGTGGTGCAGGCGGTGATGATCGGCCTGGTCGTCGCTTCGGTCGCGACGTGGACGGTGCTCCTGGCCAAGCACCGGGAACTGGCGCGCGCCGGCGCGGCGCTGCAGGCCGCGCGCGCGGCGCTGCAGGGTTCGCAGCGGCTGCGCGAGACCGAGGCGCAGCCGGCGTTGGACACGCCTGCCGCCCGCGCGCTGCTGCAGGAAGCGCGCGCTGAACTGCAGCAGTCCAGCGGCCTGCGCGACGCGGCCGGGATCAAGGAACGGCTGGCTTCGCGCCTGGAGCGGGTGGAACTGGACCACGCGCGACAGTGGCGCCAGGGCATCGGGCTACTTGCCAGCATCGGCGCCACCGCACCGTTCGTCGGCCTGTTCGGCACGGTGTGGGGCATCATGCGCAGCTTCGTCGGCATCGCCCGCGCCAATACCACTACCCTGGCGGTGGTGGCGCCAGGCATCGCCGAAGCGCTGCTGGCGACGGCGCTGGGCCTGGTCGCGGCGATTCCGGCAGTGATGTTCTACAACCACCTCGCGCGGCGCCTGGGCGGGCTGCGCCAGCGCTTGGGCGATCTGTCGGCCGGTGTGCAGCAACTGGTGTCGCGCGACCTGGACCGCCTCCACGCCGAGGCGCCGGCAGCGGCCGACGCCGCCGCCACGCGATGAGGCCGGCCATGGCGATCCGCACCGCACGCGACGACGACGACACCCTCGAAGAACAGCACGCGATCAACGTGACGCCGTTGATCGACGTGATGCTGGTGCTGCTGATCGTGTTCATGATCGCCGCACCACTGGCGACGGTGGAGGTACCGGTCGAGCTGCCGGCCAGCGGCGCCGCGGCCGGCGCGCCCGACCGCGACCCGATTCTTCTGACCCTGGGCGCGGACCTGAGCCTGCGCCTGGACGAGCAGCCGATCGCCGCGCAGGCGCTGCGGCCGGCGC
>NZ_AQOJ01000311.1:0-1747 GCF_000364685.1 Xanthomonas sp. SHU 166 | reverse complement strand
GCGATGCAACTGCCCGCGGGTCGCACGCGCCGCGGTCTCGGCATCGCGCGCCGGCGCGGGCGCGGAAGCGCCGGCCAGCAGGGGCTGCAGGGACGCCTCCGCCGGCTCCTCGGTCCAGCCCAGTTCCGCGCACAGCAGATGCAGCTGGCGGTGCAGTTCGCGCCACTCGCGCATGCGCAGGAAGCCGAGGAAATGCCGGCCGCACCAGTCGCGCAGCTTGGACTGGGTCAGGTCCTCGTGGGCCTGCCGGTAGCCGTCCCACAGGCGCAGGATACCGACGAATTCCGAGCGCGCATCGGCGAACTTGGCATGCGCGTTGTCAGCGGCCTCGCGCGCCTCCGGCGGGCGCTCGCGCGGATCCTGGATGCCCAGGAACGCGGCGATCACCAGCATCGGCCGCAGGCAGCCGTGCTGCTGCGCCGCCACCAGCATGCGCGCCAGCTTCACGTCCACCGGCAGCCGCGCCATCTTGCGGCCGATCTCGGTGAGCTTGCGCAGGCCATGGCGGTCCGGCTCGCCGACCGCGCCCAGCTCTACCAGTTGCTGCCAGCCATCGGCCACCGCACGCTCGTCCGGCGGCTCCAGGAACGGGAAATCCTCGATCCGTCCCAGCCCCAGCTGCAGCATGCGCAGAATCACCCCGGCCAGGCTGGAGCGGCGGATCTCCGGATCGGTGAACTCCGGCCGCGCCGTAAAATCCGCCTCGGCGTACAGCCGGTAGCAGATGCCCTCGGCGATGCGGCCGCAGCGGCCCTTGCGCTGGTTGGCGCTGGCCTGCGAGATCGGCTCGATGTGCAGGCGGTCGAGCTTCTGCCGCGGGCTGTAGCGCTTGACCCGGGCATAGCCGGGATCGACCACGTAGCGGATGCGCGGCACCGTCAGCGAGGTCTCGGCGACGTTGGTGGCCAGCACCAGGCGCCGCCGCTGACCAGGGTTGAACACCCGGTCCTGGTCGGCGTTGGAGAGCCGCGCGTACAGCGGCAGCACCTCGGTCTCGCGGTACTTGCGCCGTTCCAGCGCATGGTGCGCATCACGGATCTCGCGTTCGCCGGGCAGGAACACCAGCACGTCGCCGCGCGGATCCAGCCGGGTGATTTCGTCGATCGCCGCCACGATCGCCTGGTTGACCGTGCGGTCGCCGGCGTTGTCGCCGCTCTCGGCGTCGGCCTCCTCGCCGCCCGCCTCCTCCAGCGGCCTGTAGCGCACCTCCACCGGATAGGTGCGGCCCTCCACGCTGATCACCGGCGCATCGTCGAAATGCGCGGCGAAGCGCGCGGTGTCGATCGTCGCCGAGGTCACGATGACCTTCAGGTCCGGTCGCTTGCGCAGCAGCTGCTTCAGGTAACCGAGCAGGAAATCGATGTTGAGGCTGCGCTCGTGCGCCTCGTCGACGATGATCGTGTCGTAGCTGGACAGCCAGCGGTCGCTGGCGATCTCGGCCAGCAGGATGCCGTCGGTCATGAACTTGATCCGGGTCTGCTCGCCGACGCGGTCGTTGAAGCGCACCTGGAAGCCCACCGTCTCGCCCACCGGCGTGCGCAGCTCCTCGGCCACGCGGCTGGCCACCGCGCGCGCGGCGATGCGCCGCGGCTGGGTGCAGCCGATCATGCCGGCGGCGCCGCGCCCGGCGGCCAGGCACAGCTTCGGCAACTGCGTGGTCTTGCCCGAACCGGTCTCGCCGGCGATCACCACCACCTGGTGCTCGCGGATCAGCGCAACGATGCGCTCGGCCTCGCGCGCTATCGGC
>NZ_AQOJ01000310.1:0-11085 GCF_000364685.1 Xanthomonas sp. SHU 166 | reverse complement strand
GCGGATCCAACGTAATCGCCGGCTGCTGCGCCGCACGCGCGGCGCAACGCGCCTGCGACGCCTGCAGCGCCTGCTCGAACGCCGTCTCCAGCGCGGCATTGCCGGGTGCGGCCTGCCAGCGCGACCATAGGCCCAGCAGGCGGCCGCGGTCGCGGGTCAGCGCGCCGTCGATCGCGGCGCGGCGTTCGCGCAGGCGTGCCGGCACGGAAGGTTTTTCGATAGCGTTCATCAATCGGATGCCATTGAACGTTGAATCACAGCACATGCTTTAGTCTGTCTATTGTGACGCCATCTCGTCTGTAACCCCCAAAGAGGAACTCCCATGGCCAAGAACAAGACCCCCGGCAAGACCAAGAACGCCGCCAGCAAGGCCGTCGCCGGCCAGCCGCTGGCCGGCCTGGCGCCGTCCGCGCCCAACATCGATATCGGGATCGGCGGCGGCGATCGCAAGAAGATCGCCGACGGCCTGTCGCACTACATGGCCGACGCCTTCACCCTGTACCTGAAGACCCACAACTTCCACTGGAACGTGACCGGGTCGATGTTCAACTCGCTGCACCTGATGTTCGAGACCCAGTACACCGAGCAGTGGGCGGCGCTGGACGACGTCGCCGAGCGCATCCGCGCCCTGGGCTTCAACGCCCCGGGCTCGTACAAGGAATACGCGGCACTGACCTCGATCCCGGAAGAGGAAGGCCTCAGCGACAGCGCCGACTGGCGCGAAATGGTGCGCCAGCTGGTGGTCGGCAACGAAGCGGTGTGCCGTACCGCGCGCAAGGTGCTCAAGACCGCCGACGACGCCGGCGACGACCCGTCGGTGGACCTGCTGACCCAGCGCCTGCAGACCCACGAGAAGTACGCCTGGATGCTGCGCTCGCTGCTGCAGTAAGGGATTCCGCCCTGCCTGCCTGGCAGGCAGGGCGCGCCGCCCGCGCGCCCCTTCGCGCGGCGCGAGACGCGCGAGACGTTGGCTGGGTGCACTGTGGGAGGGACTTCAGTCCCGACGCCTTTCGATCTCGGCCCGCGACAGGCTCCGTCTGCCGCGACCGCAAGACCGTCGCCTCCTACAGACCAGCGCGCGTTCGCCTGACACGCGCTTGCGCACACCAGGAAGCCAACCGCCCTTGCGCGGCGCGGTATCCTACACAGATGTCTTCCCCCGCCCACGCCTTGCTCAGCCGCGTCTTCGGCTACGACCAGTTCCGCGGCCTGCAACAGGACATCGTCGAACACGTCGCCGCCGGCCACGACGCGCTGGTGCTGATGCCCACCGGCGGCGGCAAGTCGCTGTGCTACCAGATTCCCTCGCTGCTGCGCGACGGCACCGGCATCGTCATCTCGCCGCTGATCGCGCTGATGCAGGACCAGGTCGAGGCGCTGCGTCAGCTCGGCGTGCGCGCCGAATACCTCAATTCCACCCTGGACGGCGAGACCGCGCAGCGTGTCGAGCGCGACCTGCTGGCCGGCGAACTGGACCTGCTGTACGTCGCTCCCGAACGGCTGCTGACCCCGCGTTTCCTGTCGCTGATCGAGCGCAGCCGCATCGCCCTGTTCGCCATCGACGAGGCGCACTGCGTGTCGCAATGGGGCCACGACTTCCGCCCCGAATACCGCCAGCTCACCGTGCTGCACGAGCGCTGGCCGCAGACCCCGCGCATCGCCCTCACCGCCACCGCCGACCCGCCGACCCAGCGCGAGATCGCCGAGCGCCTGGACCTGGCCCAGGCACGCCATTTCGTCAGCTCCTTCGACCGCCCCAACATCCGCTACACGGTGGTGCAGAAGGACAATGCACGGCGCCAGCTGCTGGACTTCCTGCGCGCGCACCGCGGCAGCGCCGGCATCGTCTACTGCATGTCGCGGCGCAAGGTCGAGGAGACCGCCGACTTCCTCGCCCGCGAGGGCCTGAACGCCCTGCCCTACCATGCCGGCTTGCCGGCCGAGGTGCGCGCCGACAACCAGCGCCGCTTCCTGCGCGAGGACGGCATCGTGATGTGCGCCACCATCGCCTTCGGCATGGGCATCGACAAGCCCGATGTGCGCTTCGTCGCCCACACCGACCTGCCCAAGTCGCTGGAGGGCTACTACCAGGAGACCGGCCGCGCCGGGCGCGACGGCGAGGCCGCCGAGGCCTGGCTGTGCTACGGCCTGGGCGACGTGGTGCTGCTCAAGCAGATGATCGAGCAGGGCGAGGCCGGCGAAGAACGCAAGCGCGTGGAACGGCGCAAGCTCGACCAGTTGCTGGGCTACTGCGAGTCGATGCAGTGTCGCCGCCAGGTGCTGCTGGCCGGCTTCGGCGAGACCTATCCGCAGCCCTGCGGCAACTGCGACAACTGCCTGCAGCCGGCCGACGCCTGGGATGCCACGGTGGCCGTGCAGAAGGCGCTGAGCTGCGTGTACCGCAGCGGCCAGCGCTTCGGCGTCGGCCACCTGATCGACATCCTGCGCGGCAACGAAGGCGAGAAGATCAAGCAGTTCGGCCACGACCAGCTCAGCACCTACGGCATCGGCAAGGACCTGGACGCGCGCGCCTGGCGCGGCGTGTTCCGGCAACTGGTCGCCACCGGCCTGCTGAAAGTGGACAGCGACGCCTACGGCGGCCTACGCCTCACCGACGCCAGCCGCCAGGTGCTCAAGGGCGAACGCAAGATCATGATGCGCCGCGAACTGCCCAGCCGCGGCCGCGAGCGCGGCGACCGCAGCGGCAGCCCGCGCACCGGCGTGCCGGTGCAGGCGCAGGACCTGCCCCTGTTCAACGCGCTGCGCGACCTGCGCGCCGGCCTGGCCAAGGAACAGAACGTGCCGGCCTTCGTGATCTTCCACGACAGCACCCTGCGCAACATCGCAGAGCAGCGTCCGAGCAGCCTGGACGAACTGGCGCGGGTCGGCGGCATCGGCGGCAGCAAGCTGGCCCGCTACGGCCAGCAACTGCTCGACGTGGTGCACGGGCAGGGCTGAAGCGCGGCACCGGCGCCTGCAGCATCGGCACGTCGCGGCGCGGCCCGCGGCGCCGACAGGCCGGGTTCAACGTGGTATTGATAGCGTCAGCGTCACGGCGGAGCGTCTGACAGGCTCCGCCGGGCCCCTCTCTTCTGGCGGATGCCCGATGAACCGCAGCCTCCTTCTCCTCGCCTGCGCCCTGCTTGCCGGCCCGGCCCTGGCCCAGACCGCCGATGCCACCAGCGACAGCGAGGCGGCCAAGCGCAAGCTCGACCTGAGCGTGCCGCAACAACCGATCACCTACGCCGATCCCGGCACCAAGGCCGATCCGCCGGGCACGTACTACGGCGATACCAGCGGCACCTCGGCCTCGGCGCAGAAGGCGGCGGCAGCGCAGGCGCGCGCCGAGGCCCTGCAGGCGCAGGCCGACCGCTGCAACGGCGACGTACACGGCAGCGTCGCCACCGGCATCGGCTACTCCACGCATGGCGGCAACAGCAACTACCAGGCCGCCAATCTGAACCTGTGCAAGACTTCCTACACCGATGACGGCAAGCCGCGGCAGATGGGCATCAGCATCAGCGTCGGCCGCGGCGACGGCCCGGTGTTCGGTCGCGGCTACTATCCCGGCGCCTACGGCCCGCCGCCGTTCGGCTGGTAAGCACGGCGACACGAGGGCAGCGCCAATGATCCGCTCCCGCCACGCTCGAACCGATATACGTTGCGTCATCCCCCCACGGAGCGTTCCCGGTAACGCCCGTCGCGGCTGAAGGCACTCCTACCGCGCACTTCCCGAAGTTGACAGCAGTGCCCGCCGGACTCCCATGCTGGTCCGCACGCGGCCTGGAACTTTCCGACAGCACCAGTCCCCCTGTTCACATCCCCAATCGCAGCACCCCGCGGTGCGCCGTATCGTGCCGGCACCACTGAAACCGCCCGCTCCCACGCGCGCGCTCCAGCACCCAGTCATGCAGCCGTGCCCGCTGCGTCCATTGCGCGCGAAGTGCGCATCGACACCCCCACTCGAGAGTGCCGCCCGTCACGGTGGTGGCGATGGGATCGACTGACTTGCCGCCGCACGCGCGACCGCGACGCATCGCGTCTACAATCGCGCTGCCTTTGTCGGCATGCCGTCCGCGGCGGCGTCACGCATCGCGTGCGCGTCGCGGCCGGTCGCCCGGCACACCTCCCCTTCATGTGGCATCGCTTCCCCCCGAGCTCACGCCATGTCCAACGTAGTCCGGCTGCACAGCGCCCGCGAACGCGAGCAGCGCCTGCACGATGACGTCCTCGATGCGGCCGAGCGCTGCATCGTCGAGAACGGCCTCGGCGCCACCACCTTCGAACTGATCGCCGGGACTGCCGAGGTCTCCTGCAGCGCGGTACGTCGGCAGTTCGACGACAAGCGCAGCCTGGTCCAGGCGCTGATGGAACGCGGCTACGAGCGTGCGATCCGCACCATGTGGCTGCTGCAACCGCCGCCGCACCAGGACGCGACCACGTTCATCGCCGGGGCATTGGAAGACTGGCTGGTGGCCGATGCCAACCAGCGGCGGCGGCGCCTGGATCTGGAGATGGACCTGGCCGCCGCACGCGACCCCGAACTGGCGCAGTACGCGCGCCGGCTCAACGTATCCCTGGTGCAGAACCTCGGCGACCTGCTGCGGCGCATGCTGCGCGACCACGGCTGGAGCGGCAGCGAAGCCGAATTCCAGGCCCGCGTCTACGCGGTCGCGGCGATGTGCGGCGGCCTGCACATGATGATGACCACCGGCGTGGAGCTCAACCGCATGCATCTGCAGTTGATCCTGAGCGAGAGCCTGGCCGGGATCTTCAGCACGGCGCAGGCCTGACGCTCGCAGCAGGCGATCCTCGCCAGCGCGGCATTCGTAGATGCAACGCCTGCTCGCTCAGCCCAGCGGCCGCAGAAGCAACAACAAGCACAGCACGAGCATGAACACCGCGACCGCCGCGTCGAGCAACCGCCACGCGCCGGGCCTGCGGAACACCGGCTGCAACAGGCGTGCGCCGTAGCCCAGGCTGCAGAACCAGGCGACGCTGGCCAGGCAGGCACCCAGCGCGAAGGCCCACCGCAGCGGTCCCGGATAGCGGGTGGACAGGCTGCCGAGCAGCACCATGGTGTCCAGGTACACGTGCGGATTGAGGAAGGTGAAGGCCAGACAGGTGAGCAGGACGCGCTGCCAACCAGGCTGATCCTGTCCCTGTGCCAGAAGGCCACCGCTGCCACGCCAGGCGCGGCGCGCGGCCAACAGCGCATACGCGCCAAGGAAGACAGCACCGCCGAAGCGCAACGCCTGCAGCAGAAGCGGCCAAGTGGTCGCCACTGCGCCGATACCGGCCACGCCGAGCACGATCAGCACGACGTCGCCAGCGGCGAAGGCCGCTACCACCAGGCCGACATGCCGGCGTTGCAGCCCCTGGCGCAGCACGAAGGCATTCTGCGCGCCGATGACGACGATCAGTCCAGCACCAGCGAAGAAGCCGGCCAACAGTGCATGCAACAGCATCCATCCCGTCCTGGTGTGCGTGGGGGCAGCATGCTGCACCCGTTCGCTGGATTAGCCAAACTTGTTTTTCTGTAGGCTATGAAGCATTACTAATGCAGGCACCACCATGGATCTGCTGCACCCGCAGTTGTCCGCCTTCGCCGCTGTGCTGGAAGAAGGCAGCTTCGACGCCGCCGCGCGTCGTCTCGCGCTGACCCCGTCTGCGGTCTCGCAACGGATCAAGGCGCTGGAAGACCGCCTAGGCCAAGTGCTGGTCGTGCGCCAGGCGCCATGTCGCCCCACGCCCGCTGGCGAACGCCTGCTGCGCAGCGTGCGACCGATGCAGGTCCTGGAGGCCGAAGCGGTGGCGGACCTACTGCCCGCGTCCAGCAGCAGTACCCTGGCGCGCAGCATCGCGATCGCCGTCAACGACGATTCGTTGCAGACCTGGTTCCTGGCTGCGCTGGCGGCGCTGCACGAGGCGCATGGCTATCTGTTCGACATCCATGTGGATGGCCAGGACCACACGCTCGAGCTGCTGCGCAGCGGCATGGTACTCGGCGCGGTCACCTCGTCCGCCAAGGCCCTGCAGGGCTGCAACGTGCTGCCGCTGGGCACGATGCGGTATCGCGCGATCGCCTCGCCGGCCTTCATCGCCTACCACTTCGCTGACGGTCTGCATGCCGCGACGCTGGCACATGCGCCGATGCTGGTGTTCAATCGCAAGGACACGTTGCAGGAGCGCTTCGTGCGCCGCATCACGCGCTCGCGGCTGAACCCACCGATCCACTACCTGCCGACCTCCATCGGCTTCGTCGAAGCGGCCTCGCGCGGCCTGGGCTGGTGCATGGCGCCGGAGCAGATGCTCGAACCCGCGTTGCGCCAGGGGCAGATCGTCGTCGTCGACCAAAAACGCTGGCTCGACGTCCCGCTGTACTGGCAGCACGTCGCGGTCCGCTCGAAGACCCTGCAGTACATCGGCCAGGCCCTGCGTACCGCTGCGCAGGCCATGCGCAGCCAGACGGCGCCGACGGCCTGAGCCGCTGGGCACCGCCATCCCTAACATGGCAGGGCTGTGGCCTCGCGGAATTCCAGGCCCACGTCCACGCTGTCGCGGCGAGGTAGGGCGGCCTGCACATGATGATGACCACCCACGCGGAGCTCAGTCGCATGCACCTGCAGTTGATCCTCAGCGAAAGCCTGGCCGGGATCTTCAACAAAACGCATACATGACGCCGTCGTCAAGGCGGCGTACCCCGCGATAGTTTCCGCAGGATACCTTCACTCCGGGCGATACCGCAGCGACCATGTCCTCACCAAGGCTACCGGAGCGCAGAAGGGATCGACGCGCGCAGCCAGCATCAGAGATATACCGATGCGAACCTTCATCCAGCAGCAGGCGCGCTCTGGCAATCGCCTAGCGCTACTGCTTTCGAGCGCATCTGACGTGCGGAGGAGCAAGACCCCCACAGCTTCATGATCGACTCCCTGGCGATGTTTGCATAGATCGGCAGGCGCCATGGGCGTTGGCACGGCCTGCGCACACGCCCAAAGCCCCCTCAGATGCGACGATAAGACATATGAATCACAAAATTCTGTAGATTTCCTGCTAAATTAGCTCATTGAACAGGAGGTTTGCGTGCTGCACTACTACAGATTTAAGAACTTCCAGAGTTTTACGGGCTGGACCAAAGTCGACCTCACACTCAAGTCCCAAGCAGCAACAGGTGGGTGGGAAAGAACGGACATGGGCGGCCAACGAATAACGACCGCTATGGCCGTGTTTGGCCCAAATGCTTCCGGAAAGACAGGGCTTTTGAAGCCGCTGGCCTTCTTACACTGGTTCGTGTCAGCCTCCTTTCAGAGCCCACCAACAGCTCGCTTGCCACTACCGCGCCGCCTGCTGGATCAGGAAAATCCTGTGGAGTTTGAAGTCCAGTGGGCGGATGCTGAAGGCTGTGTCTGGCGCTACGAACTCAAGTCCGAAGACAACCGGGTTTTGTGGGAAGCCCTCTATCGTAGACAGAAAAAGTTTGTCTATGTCTTCAAGCGGGAATGGGACAGCGACTCAGGGAGCTATAACATTGCCCAACAAGGTTTTGGCTTTTCGCCTACTGAGGCAAAAAAGGTTCGCCAGAATGCTTCCTTGATCTCAACCGCTGCGCAGTACGGGGTAGAAATTGCATTGGAGATTTCACTGCTCGGCGTAGCTTACAATGTGACAATGCTTGGTCGTGAACACATGAATTTCGAGCAATTGCGCCAAGCAAGTGAAACGTTCCACTTTAATAGCGCGCACCGGCAAAAAACCATATCACTAATGAAACGATGGGATCTCGGCTTAAGTGACATTATTATAGAAAAAATGAAGCCATCCACATCCGAGAACGACAAAGAATCTGATGCTGACAACTACTTGACGTTGGTCGAACACACAGCTCCGGATGGCACGAGATTTAAGCTACCCCTGTGGGATGAGTCCAATGGCACTCAATCGGCGTACTGCCTTTTGGCAATACTTTTACCTGTATTGGAGGTCGGCGGCGTTGCCTTGATTGATGAGTTGGAGAGCGACTTACATCCGGACTTGGTTGAACCTTTATTAGCACTCTTCCATAGTGAAGAAACCAACCCTCATCGAGCGCAACTAATTTTTACATCGCACACCACCAAGGTTCTGGAATACCTCTCGAAAAGCCAAGTGACCTTCGTTGAAAAAATTGACTGTGTGAGTACCGCTTTCCGTGGCGACGAGATCAAGGGTCTGCGTTCTGACGACAATTTGCGCGTGAAGTACGAAACCGGCGCCCTTGGCGCCATTCCTACAGTCGGTTGAGATCCAGATCAGCGCATGTCTCGATATAAGCGGGAAATTCAGCGCACCACTCATCTGACCGTTGAGGGAGATGCGGAACAGATACTAGCGAAGATATTAAAATCCGGTCTGACATGCGGAGGAAAGGGGCCTGCTATTGAAATTTACAACGCGCGGGGCTTCGGGGCCCGTCATGTCATTAACTCATCGGTACGCGTGACACAACGAGGGCGTTACAACACACGCGCCGCTCTTTTCGATACCGACACGGATTGGAATGACCAAGTGCAAGCGCAAGCTCGTCGCGCAGGCATTTTGATGATTCCTTTCGAACCATGCCTTGAGGCAGTACTACTACGCATTGCAGTCCTACCCGTACCTCAGACCACGAGAGAATGCAAAGCAGCCTTCGCCGCCGCGTTTGGAGGGGAAGCGCATACGAATAGCATTTTGCAAGAGCGATTCCCTATCGAGGTATTACTGAATGCGAGGCGACGCGTACCAGAACTAGACTCGTTGATGAAGTTATTCGATTAGATTTAGCTCGGCTCTGCCGCAATGAAAAGCATACAATGCAGACACTGTCAATAAAAATCATCAAGTCCCGAAGCCACACATAGTTGCCAGGACTTGATCGGGGTGGTGGGCCGTGATGGATTCGAACCATCGACCAAAAGATTAAAAGTCTTCTGCTCTACCGACTGAGCTAACGGCCCAAAACAAGACCCCGGCGTTGCACCGGGGCGCGTAGTCTACCCCAGCACGGGGCGTTTCGCGAAATCAGGCGTAGCGGGTCGGGTCGGCAACGCCGGCGTCGGCGAAGCCGGCCGCGCGCAGGCGGCAGGCATCGCAGTGGCCGCAGGCGCGGCCGGCGTCGTCGGCGCGGTAGCAGGACACGGTCAGGCCGAAGTCCACGCCCAGGCGCACGCCTTCGCGCACGATGTCGGCCTTGCTCATGTGCTGCAACGGCGCATGCACGCGCAGCCCGGCACCCTCCACCCCGGCCTTGGTCGCCAGGTTGGCCAGGGTCTGGAACGCGTCGATGAACTCGGGGCGGCAATCGGGATAGCCGGAATAGTCCACGGCGTTGACCCCGCAGAAGATGTCGGCCGCGCCCAGCACCTCGGCCCAGCCCAGCGCCACCGACAGCATGATGGTGTTGCGCGCCGGCACATAGGTGACCGGGATGCCGTCGCCGCCGGCATCCGGCACCTCGATGTCGTCGGTCAGCGCGGAGCCGCCGATGCTGCGCAGGTCGACGTTGACGGTCTTGTGCGCCACCGCGCCGAGCGCCGAGGCAACACGCGCGGCGGCGTCCAGTTCGGAGGTGTGGCGCTGACCGTAGCGCACGCTCAAGGCATGCACCGCGAACCCCTGCGCACGGGCGATGGCGACGACGACGGCGGAGTCCATGCCACCGGAGAGAAGGACGACGGCGTTTTTCATCTGGATGCCGGGAGTGGGGAATGGGGAAACGGGAATGGGAAGAGCGTAGCAGTCAGGCTGGACCGGGAAGATCGAAGGTCTTCGAGAAGCGAAAGCGGATCAGGTAGAGCCACGCCGACCGCGTGGCGCTCTCCGATTCCCGTTTCCCATTCCCGATTCCCAGCTGCGCGCCAGCGCGCAGCTACCGCCCCGGCTCGTCGTTCCACAGCAGCTTGTGCAACTGCATCTGGAACCGCACCGGCAGGCGGTCGGCGACGATCCAGTCGGCCAGGTCGCGCGCGGTCAGTTCACTCTTGCTCGGCGAGAACCAGACCGTGCAGCGGGTGTCCAGCCGGTGTTCGGCGACCATGGCGCGCGCCCACTCGTAGTCGGCGCGGCCGCACAGGACGAATTTGATCTGGTCGCGCGCGGTCAGCAGCGGCAGGTTCTCCCAGCGGTTGCGGTGCGCTTCCTGCGACGCCGGGGTCTTGATGTCGAGCACCCGCGACACGCGCGGGTCGACCTCGGCGATGTCCAGCGCCCCGGAGGTCTCCAGCGACACGTCGTAGCCGGCGTCGCACAGGCGCTGCAGCAGCTGCAGGCAGCGCTTCTGCGCCAGCGGTTCGCCGCCGGTGACGCAGACGTGGCGCACGCCGTGGCGCGCCACTTCTTCGAGAATCGCGTCGATGTCCCACCACTGCCCGCCATGGAAGGCGTAGGCGGTGTCGCAGTAGCTGCAGCGCAGCGGGCAGCCGGTCAGGCGCACGAACACGGTCGGCCAGCCGGCGCTCTCGGCTTCGCCCTGCAGCGACAGGAAGATCTCCGTCAGCTTCAGGCGGGGCAGCGGGCTTTGGACGATATCGCTGGGAACGGCGGCCATGGCGGGAGAAAGATGCTCCCGCGACGGCGGCGGCAGCGTAAGGGGGTCAGCGCAGCTGCTGGCCGAGACGGATCGACTGTAGGCGGTCCTGCGCGGTCCGCGCGGCATCGGACCCAGGATACTTCGCGCCGACCTGCTGCAGGGTCTGCTCGGCATCCTGGACGCGGCCTTCGCCGTACTGGGACAGACCCAGCTTGAGCAGCGCGCCCGGCGCCTTGTCGTGGGTCGGATAGCGGCCGATCAGGTCCTGGAACTGGGCCTCGGCCAACTGGAAGTTCTTGGTGGCGTAGTAGCTCTCGCCCAGCCAGTACAGCGCGTTCGGCGCATACACGCCGTTCGGGTAGGCCTGCAGGAAGTTCTGGAACAGGTTCGCCGAGTCGGCGTACTTGCCCGCCTTCAGGGCATCGAAGGCGACATTGTAGGCGGCCCGCTCGTCGCCCGCGGCGGCCAGGGTGCCGGCGTCGCCGTGCACCGACGGCGGCGGCTCGGCGACGGCGGACGGCTTGCCTCCAGGCGCG
>NZ_AQOJ01000309.1:0-4676 GCF_000364685.1 Xanthomonas sp. SHU 166 | reverse complement strand
GCCCAGCGGGGTCGCGGTGGCCGCCGGCAGCACTGCCGCGCCGATCGCCGGCAGCAGGCCCAGGCCGATGCCGGCCAGCCCGGCCGGCGGCCAGGCGCTGTCGTCGGACTTGGCGTCCTCGTGCTTGTCTTCGGTCTTGGCCTTGCTCTTGTCGCTGCCCGAGGCCTTGGTCTCGGTGCTGCTCTTCTCGGCGTCCTGGGCGACCTTGTCGCCGGCCTGCGCGGTGCGCGCGGGGTCGCTGGCGGTGTCGTCCGCGGCGGCCGGACGCTTGTCCGCCTGGTCCTTGCCGGCGTTCTGCGCCGGCTTGGGCGTCTCGCGGGCGGCGGGCTTGGGCGCGGTGGTACGCGCCGAGCCGCCGCCGCCGAGCAGCTTGGCGAAGTCCTTGTCCTTGCCGCCGGCGCGGTCGGTGCCCTGCGTGTCGTTGCCGCCGCCGATCTGGCTGGCGCGGCCACTGCCGCCCAGCGCGGAAAGCGCGTTGTTCATCGTCCGTCTCCGTCATCGTGTTCGTCGGCGGTGGCCGCCAGGCGCGCGCGGCGCGCGCCCAGGTCGTCCATCTCGCGCTGGCTGCGGCGGTCGTCGACCTTGCGTTCCTGCGCGCGGTAGCTGGCCGCGAGCTGTTCCAGCACCTGCTTGTCGCGGCTGGCCAGCAGCAGCCGGCTGCGCTCCATCTCCACCTTTTCGCGGTTGCGGTCCACGGTCTGGCACTGCTGCTGCACCGCGCTCTCCAGCCGGTCCAGGAAGGCGCGGCGGTTGGCCAGTTGCGCCAGGCTGGTCGCGGCCATCTGGCTGTTGGCGTACTCCTCGGCGTAGCGGCGCAGTTCCTCCAGCCGCGACTCGTGGGTGGCCAGGGCGCGCTGGCGCTCGGCGAGATCGCGCGCGACCTCGTCTTCGTGCTGCTGGGCGCGGCGGAGCAGGGGATCGAGACGTTGCGATTGCATCATGGCTTAGTTCTCGCGGTCGACCAGGCGCTTGAGGGCGGCCTGGCTGTGGGGCAGATCTGCGGCTTTGGCGACGTCCTGTCCGAGGAATTCCATGATCTCCGGCCAGCGCTCCAGCGCTTCGTCCACGGCCGGATCGTTGCCGCGCTGATAGGCGCCGATGGTGATCAGGTCGCGGTTGGCCGAGTACGCCGACACCAGCCGCTTCAGCGAGCGGATGCGCAGGCGCCACGGCTCGTCGGCGATGTCCTGGACCACGCGGCTGACCGAGGACTCGACGTCGATGGCCGGGTACAGGCCGCTGTCGGCGACGCGCCGCGACAGCAGGATGTGGCCGTCGAGGATGGCGCGCGCGGCATCGGCGATCGGGTCCTGCGGATCGTCGCCTTCGGTGAGCACGGTGTAGAAGGCGGTGATCGAGCCGCGGCCCTTGGCGCCGTTGCCGGCGCGTTCGACCAGCGCCGGCAGCTTGGCGAACACCGACGGCGGATAGCCGCGGGTGGTCGGCGGCTCGCCCACCGACAGGCCGATCTCGCGCTGGGCCTGGGCGAAGCGGGTCAGCGAGTCCATCAGCAGCAGCACGTTCAGGCCCTGGTCGCGGAACCACTCGGCGATGGCGGTGGCGCGGTAGGCGCCGTGCAGGCGCGCCAGCGGCGGGCGGTCGGCCGGGGCGGCGACCACCACGGCGCGGCGCAGGCCTTCCTCGCCCAGGGTGGTCTCGACGAAATCGCGCACTTCGCGGCCGCGTTCGCCGATCAGCCCGACCACGATCACGTCGGCGGCGGTGTAGCGGGTCATCATGCCCAGCAGGGTGGACTTGCCGACGCCGGAGCCGGCGAACAGGCCCACGCGCTGGCCGCGGCCGATCGGCAGCAGCGCGTTGATCGCGCGCACGCCCACGTCCAGCGGGGTGGTGATCGGTTCGCGCGCCAGCGGGTTGATCGACACGCCGGCCATGCCCACCGAGCCTTCGGCGCGGATCGGGCCCTTGCCGTCCAGCGGCACGCCGTCCGAGTCGATCACCCGGCCGAGCAGGCCTTCGCCCACTTCGACGCCGCCGCGGCGGTGCAGCGGCACCACCCGCGCGTTGGGCAGCAGGCCGTGGGTTTCGGCGCTGGGCATCAGCGAGGTGCGGTCGCCGGAGAAGCCGACCACTTCCGCGTCGACCCAGCCGCCGTCGACCTCGACCTTGCAGGTGGCGCCCATCGGCGCCTCGCAACCGACCGCTTCCAGGGTCAGGCCGACCGCGCGGCGCAGGATGCCTTCGCGGATCAGGCCGCGGCCGGCGGCCACGTCCAGATCGAGCTTGCCGAGGCGGCCGGCCAGGCGCAGGTTGCGCGCATCCAGCCAGTCGGCGGGGTGGGTGCCGGACAGCGCGCTCACAGGCCCGCTCCGGACTTGCGCATCACCGTTTCCAGGGCCGCGCGCAGGCGCGCCTCGAGGGTGCCGTCGATGCGCACCGATTCGGCATGCACGCGCAGGTCGCCGCGGCTCAGGCTCAGGTCCGGCACCAGCCGGATGCCCTGATCCATCAGCGTCAGCAGCGGGGTCAGCGCGGCGATGTCGTCCGGGTGCAGGCGCACCTCGACATCGCGGCGCGCGCCGCCGACCGCGTCCAGCGCCTCGGCGACCAGTTCCGACAGCAGCACCGGGTCGGCTTGGTAGGCGCGGCCGACCAGGCTGCCGGCGATGCGCACGGCCAGCTCGCCGAGCGCGCCGACCACCTCGTTCTCCAGCCGCGCCAGCGGCCGCGAGAAGTTGTCCAGGATGCCTTCGATCTGTGCGGTGAGGCGGCGGATCTCGGCCTGGCCCTGGGCCAGGCCCTCGGCGTGGCCGCGTTCGAAGCCTTCGTGCTGGGCCGCGGCCTCGATCGCCTGGATCTCCTCCAGGCTCGGCGGACGCAGCACCGGCTCGTCGGGCAGCGCGTCTTCGTAGGGCAGCGCCGCCAGCGCGGACGGGGCATCGAGTTCCGGCGCCAGCCAGCGCACCACGTTGCCGTTCATACCATGGCCTCCGCACCGCTACCGCCCAGGCTGATCACGCCTTCGTCGGCCAGGCGCCGCACGATCGCCAGGATCTCCTTCTGCGCGGCTTCCACGTCGGACAGGCGCACCGGGCCGCGCGCCTCCATGTCTTCCAGCAGGATCTCGGCGGCGCGCTGTGACATGTTCTTGGTGATCTTGTCGCGCACCTTGATGTCGGCGCCGCGCAGGGCCAGGCCGAGACGGTCGCCGCTGACTTCGCGCAGCATGGTCTGCAGGCCGCGGTCGTCCAGCTCCACCAGGTTGTCGAACACGAACATCAGGTCCTGGATGCGGCTGCCCAGGTCGGCGTCGATCTTGCTGATCGCCGACAGCACGCCCTGGTCCGAGCCGCTGTCCAGGAAGTTGAGGATGTTGGCCGCGACCTTGACCCCGCCCACGTTGGACGACTTCAGGTTCTGGTTGCCGGAGAACTGCCGCTCCATGATCTCGTTGAGCTCGTTGAGCGCGTGCGGCGGGATGCCGTCGAGGGTGGCGATGCGCATCAGCACGTCGGCGCGGGTGCGCTCGGGCAGCAGCTTCAGCGCCTCGGCGGCCTGGTCGCTGTCCAGGTGCGCCATCACGATGGCGATGATCTGCGGATGCTCGTTGCGCACCAGGTCGGCGATGGAGCGCGGGTCCATCCACTTCAGGGTGTCCAGGCCGGTGGTGTTGCGGCCCAGCAGGATGCGGTCGATCAGGCTGCCGGCCTTGTCGGCGCCCAGCGCCTGCACCAGCACGTTGCGGATGTAGTCGTCGGCGCCCACGCCCAGCGAGGTCTTGCTGCCCAGCTCGGCGTTGAACTCCTCCATGACCTTCTCGACCTGGTCGCGCGAGATGCCGCTCAGCGTCGCCATGGCGATGCCGATCTTCTGCACCTCCTTGGGGTCCATGTGCTTCAGCACCTCGGCCGCGTCGGCCTCGCCGAGCGACAGCAGCAGCACGGCGGCGCGCTGGGTGCCATTCATTGCGTTCGCATCAGGCTTCACTGGCGACCCATCCCTTCACGACCTGCGCCACGCGCTTGGAATCCTGTTTGACCGCTTCGCGGGCCTGACGCAACCGTTCCTCGTAGGCGTCGGGCAGGGCGATGGCGGGGTTGCCGCCAGCGCCGCCGCTGAGGCTGGCGGTGTCCTCGCCCAGCGACGGCAGCAGCGGGTTGTCGTCGTCGAGCATCGACAGCTTGGCGTCGCGCGGCTCGTTGCCGTCGCGGTCGTGGCCCACCGACGCGGCCGGCGCGGGACCGGCGATCTGGCGCAGCGCCGGGCGCAGCACGCCGAACAGCAGCGCCAGCACCACCGCCGCACCCAGTACCAGGCGCGCGACGTTCATCACCCGCGGATCTTCCCACCAACCGGGCTTGTCGGCCGCTTCCGGGGCCTGGCGGACGAACGGGGCGTTCATCACCGAGACGGTGTCGCCGCGTTCGGCATTGAAGCCCACCGCCTGCTTGACCAGGCCTTCGATACGGGTCAGCTCGGCGGCGCTGAGCGCCTGCTCGGTCATCTTGCCCTTGGCGCCCGGCCGCATCACGTGGTCCACCAGCACCGCCACCGAGACGCGCTTGATGCGCCCGGCCGGCTGCCGGGTGTGCTGCAGGGTGCGGTCCAGCTCGTAGTTGCGGGTGGCGCTCTTGGAGCTTTCGGTCGGGGTCGCGGCGGCGGCCTGCTGGGTGCCGGCGGTGCCCGCGGCGGGCGGGGCGCCGGTGGCGCCCGGC
>NZ_AQOJ01000308.1:0-5231 GCF_000364685.1 Xanthomonas sp. SHU 166 | reverse complement strand
GGGCGTGGCAATGCGGGCGGCGGCAATGCCAAGCCGCGGCCGGCTGCCGCGGCGCCGGTCAACAGCGCGCTGGCCGACGCGTTCGCGCGCGCCAAGCGTAGCTGAGGTTCCGGGAGAGCCGGCGCGCTTGCGCCGGTGCATCCAGTGCCGGCCACACGGTGCGGCCGCGCAGCGCCGACTCAGGCCGATTCGGCGCGTTGGCTCTGGTCGGTGGCGAGCGCGGCCGGTACCGGCGCCACCAGCGATGCGGCCAGCCCGAGCAGCTTGACCGGATCCACCGGCTTGCCCAGGTGCGCATCGAAGCCGGCCTCCAGGGCCAGCGCGCGATCCTCGCTGCGCACGTAGGCGGTCAGCGCGATGGCCGGGATGCGGCTGGCTGCGCCGACACCACGGGCGCGGATGCTGCGGATCAGGCTGTGGCCGTCGCGGCGCGGCATGCCGACGTCGCTGACCAGCAGCGCATAGGGCCGTTCGCGCAGCAGCGCTTCGGCATCGTCGGCGCAGACCGCGGCCTCGACCACGGCACCGGCTTCCTGCAGGAAGCGCTGGGTGACGCCCCGCGAATCCATGTCGTCGTCCACCACCAGCACGCGCACGCCATCCAGGCGAATGCCGTCACGCCGCAGCATGCCGCCGGACAGGGCGGTATCGTTGCCACGGCGGATCGGATCCAGGCTCTGTACGTCGTTGCGCGGCAGCAGCAGGGTGAAGGTCGCGCCGAGGCCGACGCCGTCGCTACTGACCGACAACTGTCCCTGGTGCAGTTCGGCCAGCTGCTTGGCGATCGCCAGGCCCAGGCCGAGGCCGCCGGCGCTGCGCGTGCTGCTGGCGTCGGCCTGGCGGAAGCGGTCGAACACGTGCGGCAGGAACGCCGGGTCGATGCCGATGCCGGTATCGCCGACGGCGATGCGGACGTGGGTGCTGGTGCTGTCCAGGGTCACCGTGACCGTGCCGGCGCTGGGGGTGAACTTGATGGCGTTGCCGATCAGATTGGTCAGCACCTGCTGCAGCCGCACCCGATCGCCCAGATAGGGCAGGGCGGTCGCTTCGTCGGCGACCAGCACGATGTCGATGCCCTTGTTCTGCGCGCCGGGGCGCGCCGCATCGATGGTCTCGCTGAGCAGTGCGCGCAGGTCCAGCTCGCCGGCCTCCAGGCGGACCTTGCCGGACAGGATGGCGCTCATGTCCAACAGGTCGTCGATGATCTGCGCCTGCGAATGCGCGCTGCGCTCGATCACCTCCAGGCCCTTGCTCAGGTCCTTCTCGCGCACCGCATCGTCCTGCATCAGCCGCGACCAGCCCAGGATGGCGTTGAGCGGCGTGCGCAGCTCGTGGCTGAGCGTGGCCAGGAACTCGTCCTTCATGCGGCTGGCGCGTTCGGCCTCGCTGCGCGCGCTCTGCTCGGCGGCGAGCAGTTGCTGCAGGCGCAGGTCGGTGCCGCGGCGCTCGATGATGATGCCGGCCAGGTGCGAGGCGGAGCGCGCAAGATCCTGTTCGTGCGGGTTGGGGTAGTGCACGAACGGGTAGTACAGCGCGACTACGCCCAGCACTTCGCCATCGCTGGCCAGGATCGGCGTCGAGCAGCAGGCGACGATGTCCGCCTCCAGGGCGGTCGCCAGATACGCCTGCCAATGCGGGTTCACCCGCACGTCGCTGCACAGCACCTGCCGGCGCAGGTAGGCGGCGCGCCCGCAGCAGCCGGTGTTGGGGTCGATCGGCAGGCGCTGCACCGCCTTGCGGAAGGCGGGCGGCATGCTCGGCGCGGCGCCTTCCAGCAGGCACTGGCGGTGCTCGTCGACCAGCATGATGGTGCAGCGCAGGCCGACATCGCTCTGCGACTCGATGCCGCGCGCGATCGCCTCCAGCACCGTGCTCAGCGGCTTGCCGGTGGTGATCATCTCCAGCGCCGCACGCTCGGCGGTGGTGGCATTCTCGATGCGCTTGCGCTCGGCGATGTCCAGCAGCGAGCCGATGAAGCCCAGGAACTGGCCGGACGAACTGAAGCGCGGCGTGGCGGTGTCCACGCACCAGCGGTACTCGCCGTCGTGGCGGCGCAGGCGGTATTCCACGGTGTAGGCGCGGCGGTCGGCGCAGGCGCGCGCGAGGGTGCGGCCGACCGTGGCCAGGTCGTCGGCATGGATCATTTCCTGCCAGCCGCTGCCCAGCGCCTCCTGCTCGCTCTGCCCGGTGAACAGATACCACTGGCGGCTGATGTATTCGCAGTCGCCGTCGGCATTGGACATCCAGATCATCACCGGCGCGTTGTCGCACAGCTGGCGGAAGCGCAGTTCGCTTTCCTGCAGGCGCTGCTCGACCAGACGGCGGTCGTGGATGTCGGTATTGGTGCCGATCCAGCGCACGATGCGGCCGCTGTCGTCGCGGATCGGCAGGGCGCGGCCGAGATGCCAGCGGTACTCGCCGTCGTGGCGGCGCAGCGGGTACTCGATCTCGTACGGCTTGCCGCTGCGCAGCGCTTCCGGCCACACCTCCATCACCCGCGCCAGGCCTTCCTCGGTGTGCACATGGCGCCAACTGTCGTACCCGGCCTCGCCGACCGGCAGCCCGGTGTACTCGTACCAGCGGCGGTTGAAGTAGTCGACGTGGCCGTCGGGCATGGCGGTGAACACGATCTGCGGCATCGCATCGGCCAGTTCGCTCAGGCGCGCGGCACTGCTGGCCAGTGCGCTTTGCGCACCCGCGCGTTGCATCGATTCCCAGCAGCGCGCCGCCACCAGCCGCACCAGCTCGATCTCGGCCGAGGTCCACACGCGCGGCTGGGCGTGGTGCACGCCGATCGCGGCCACCAGGCGGCCGGCCTTGTGCAGCGGTGCGGTCAGCACGGCGCGCATGCCCAGACGACGGTAGTTCGGGTCGTCCAGGCGCATCGGCGGCTGGTGGGTCTCGGTGTCCTGCACCACCCACGGCCGGTTTTCGCGCATGCAGTCCAGCAGGTCGCTGCCGAAATCGCTGAAGCGCGAGCGCCCGGTCAGGTGCGAGGCGCCGTCGACGTAGTCGGCGCGCACGTCGAACACGTCCTCGTCGGCCTCGACGATCGCGTAGGCGCAGCGATTGGCGCCGAGGTGCTGGCCGAGCAGGGCGGCACCGGTCTCGCAGATGGCTTCGGTGCTGTGCAGGTTCTGCAGGGTGTCCTCGAGCATCAGCAGGAAGCTGTCGTGCGCCTGCGCACGCGCCTGTTCGGTGCGGTCGATGCCATGCACCAGGATTCCGCTGACCCGGCCCTCGGCGTCGTGCATCGGCTGGTACACGCATTCCAGCGTGGTGTCCGAGGTCGCTTCGTGCGGACTGCGGCACAGCTGGAAGGTCATCGACTCGTCGATGAACGGCACGCCGCTGGTGCGGACGTTGTCGAGCAGGCCAATGACGCCCTGATGCTGGATTTCGGGGATGGCCTCGGTCAGCGGCCGGCCGACCACCTCGCGCGGTCCGACCAGCTGCTGGTAGCGCCGGTTGACGGTCTCGATCACGTAATCCGGGCCGCGCAGGATCGCCAGCGCCGCCGGCGACTGCTCGAAGGCATCGGCCATCTGCGCACGTTGCGCGTCCAGCGCCTTCAGCAGCGTGTCGCGTTCGCGCGCCAGGGTGATCCGCGCCGTATCCTCGGTGCACACGCACAGCACGCCGGCGATGCGGCCCTCGTCGTCGAACAGCGGGCTGTAGGAGAAGGTGAAATACACCTGCTCGCCGTAGCCGTTGCGCATCATCGTCAACGGAATATGTTCGTTCCAGGTCGATTCGCCGCTGGCCATCACCTGGTCGGCCTGCGCCCGCACCTCGGGCCACACTTCCGGCCATACCTCTTCCATCGGCCGCGCGAACCCTTGCGGGTGCCGCAACCCGAGGATCGGCACGTAAGCGTCGTTGTACAGGTTGAACTGGCGCTCGCCCCAACGCACCGCCATCGGGAACCGCGAGTTCAGGCAGATCGACAGCGCCGTGAGCAGGCTCCGCGGCCAGTGCTCCATCGGGCCCAGTTCGTGCTCACGCCAATCGATGGCGCGCAGCAAGGCCCCCGTGGCGCTGCCGGCGGGAAACCGGACAGGAGGCGGCGAACAGTCCTTGGCGTTGATGGCGGAGTTCCTCGAAGCGTTCCCGCCAGGCGGCGGGCTTACGGCCGAGGATTCTCAGGGGCGCGCGGTCGTCTTGGCGTGAGCGTCCTGCAAGGCCTTGATCAGCTGCTCGGACAGGTAGGGCTTGGTCAGCACCACGCCGGCGGCGAAACCGGGAGGGAGCGCGTCGGCGGCCACGCCGGTGGCGAGCACGAAGGGGGTGCCACGTTCGCTGAGCGCCCGGGCCACCGGTTCGCTGGTCTCGCCGGCGGAGAGGCGGAAGTCGAGCACCGCCCGGTCCGGGCGCTCGCTGTCGATCAGCGCAAGGGCCTGCTGCACGGATGCGGCGATGCCGACCACCTCGGCACCGGCCTGGGCAAGCTGCAACTCCAGCAGCGTGGCGTTCATCTCGTCGTTCTCGACCACCAGGATACGCAGGCCCCGCAATGCCGACATCGCTTGCTCGTTAAGGTTTGGGAACGGAAAGTATAGCGGGACCGTCACTGCCACCGCCTAGACAAACGGGCGCAGGAAGATGAAGCGTTTACCTGTGATCGACGCCGACGTGCGCCGCGGCGGTCGCGCAAAAAACAAACGGCAGCCGAAGCTGCCGTAGTCCTGGTGCCGAAGGTGGGACTCGAACCCACACGCTTTTAAGGGCGGCGGATTTTGAGTCCGCTGCGTCTACCGATTCCGCCACTTCGGCGCGGCCGCGGAGTATAGCCGACAGTTCGGCCGCGCCGCCAGCGCTGTATTTGCCGTCGTTGGAGGAGGCGGGGGGAATGGCAGTGGCCATGGGTACTTCCCGAGCACATCTCTATATGTGCGTCGCACGTTAGGCGAAGCATTCGGTTCCTGCCGACCGCGCAAGGGGCACGCAAATCCACCCGTTGTGCCGATATCGGCAATCATCGACACGAGTGGCGCAGGGCTGCGGAGGCGGATTGGCGCCGTGTGCGGCGAGTTCCGCAGGTCGCCTCCATCGTTGGACGTGAGGCGCAGACGTCGCGCAATGCAGGCGTGCGCGCGGATGCAGCCGGTCGTGGCGAGGGCGTGTGCGGCGTCGCGAACGTTCCGAAAAAAACGCTTGCGTGTGCCGATCACGATCGTTAATATTCCGCTCCTCGCAGCACGTGGGGCCATAGCTCAGCTGGGAGAGCGCTT
>NZ_AQOJ01000307.1:0-933 GCF_000364685.1 Xanthomonas sp. SHU 166 | reverse complement strand
GGCCTTGCCTGCTAGGGGGTAAGACGGTATCTACGAGGGCGATGTGCAGGCGCCACACGCTGCGTATCGGATTGCTTGACAGTCAAGTCATGCAGGACAGCACGCCCGATTCCCGATTCCCGGCCTTTCACTAGCCGCAGGCTGGTCATCCCCAATCCCGAATCCCCGCCTCACTCACGCCAGCCCGTATTCCTTGAGCTTCTTGCGCAGGGTGGCGCGGTGGATGCCCAGCAGCGCGGCGGCGCGGCTCTGGTTGCCTTCGCAGTGGTTGAGCACTTCCACGAACAACGGGATCTCCATCTCGCGCAGCACGATCTCGTACACGTCGTCGGCATCGCAGCCGTCGAGGTCGCGCAGGTAGCGGCGGACCGATTGCGCCACGTGTTCGCGCAGCGGCGGCTTCGGCGCGCCGCGACTGGAGTCAGGACGAGTGGTGGCGGCGTTCAAGTTCGACGGATCCCCGGATGACAGCGGCGCCGGACGGCAGGAGGGCCGGCGCGGGGGGACGAGTCTAGCGCGTGGCCTGCGCCGCTGCCATGGCGTAGTGCCCGAACGCAGCGTTCTCAGTGGAAATCGAAACTGAATGCCGCCGTCTCGGCGGCCGGTTCGCGCACCTGGAACGCGATCTGTGCGCTCTGTCCCGGCGCCAGTGTGGCGCTGTCCGGCCGTGCGCGCCCCAGGTACTCCTGCGGGCGCAGCACGCGGCTGCCGATGGTGCGGCCGTCGGCGTCGGCCAGCGACAGTTGCAGCAGCGGCCAGGCCTGCGCCCAGCGCGCGTCGTTGCGGAAGGTCGCCTGCACCTGCAGGGTGCCGGCATGGCCGGGCAGCGGCCGCACCTCGCGGCTGAGCATGGTGAAGGCGGCCGGCTCGCGCCAGGCCGGCACGCTGCAGCGCAGGACCTGGCAGACCCCGGCCACCCACGGCCGCCAGGGC
>NZ_AQOJ01000306.1:0-4929 GCF_000364685.1 Xanthomonas sp. SHU 166 | reverse complement strand
TCGGCACAGCGCCTGCAGCCGCTGCCAGCCGCGCGGCGCGGTGTCCGCCTGCAGCCATGCCAGCACGGCGGCGCCGGCTCGGGCATGGGCGGCAGCGAGGTCCGGATGCGGCGCCTGGGCGGCGAGCAGATCCTGCAGCGGCGGCGGCAGGTCGAGGAAGGGCTGTCGCCGAAGGCGCTCCAGCGCGTCGTCGCCGAAGGCATCGGTGCGGCAATCGACGACCAGGAAGCGGTTGGCATCCAGCGCGGACTGCGCATGCCTGGTCTGCGGCGCGACCACCGCGGCGCGGAAACGGTCCAGATAGCCGCCGCGGCCGTCCACCTCCAGTTCCAGCGTGCCGTGCAGCGGCAGCACCAGTTGCACGTGGCCATGCTGATGGGCGGCGCCGTCGCGGCCGTAGCTGCGCAGGCTGAAGGACGGGGCGGGGGACATGCCCGTTACGCTAGCGCGCGGGCGGTGGCGGGGGAAGGGCGGGGATTGGGGATTTTTCGCGAGTGCACGGTATGTGCGGCGCCTCTGGCGACAAGAAGCCACTCCGCGACTCCACGGTGAGTGCGGCTTCAGCCCCGACAGGCGTTATCGGTAAAGCCCGTCGGGGCTGAAGCCCCTCCCACAGTGCAATCGCAACCGCCCAGCACTCGCGGAACATTCCGGATCCCGGTTTGCGGGGTTCCGAATCCCCAATCCCCAATCCCGGCTTTTTAGCTCCTGGCTTCAGCGCGATGCCTCACCGATAAACCAACGCTAAAAGCTGGCCTTGCAGGAAGCGGCCGCGCATGCAGCCATCCTGTGGGAGGGACTTCAGTCCCGACGCGATAGCGCCGAACGACGCGGCAGATGTTCGGGCACGCGGTCCGAGGCCGATGCGCTGCCTTCCTCCAGGACATCGCCGTCGCTGGAGGCATCGCACACGCGCTTGGTCAGCCGCCCTGGCCGCCGCTCCAGGTATCGCGCAACGTCACGCTGCGGTTGAACACCGGCGCGTCGGCGCGGTGGTCGTAGCGGTCGGCGACGAAATAACCGGTGCGCTCGAACTGGAACGCCTGCTCCGGCGCGGCCTGGGCGGCGGCGGGTTCGACGTAGCCGCGCACGCTGCGCTTGGAGTCGGGGTTGAGGTGGTCGCGGTAGGTCTTGCCGTCGGACTCGTCGTCGGGCTTTTCCACCGAGAACAGGCGGTCGTACAGGCGGATCTCGGCCTCCACCGCGTGCGCGGCGCTGACCCAGTGGATGGTGCCCTTGACCTTGCGGTTGGCGCCTTCCATGCCCGGGCGCGATTCCGGGTCGAGCCAGCCGCGCAGTT
Organism: Xanthomonas sp. SHU 166; assembly: GCF_000364685.1. Lineage (NCBI taxonomy): Bacteria > Pseudomonadati > Pseudomonadota > Gammaproteobacteria > Lysobacterales > Lysobacteraceae > Xanthomonas > Xanthomonas sp. SHU 166. Next base: position 3,629 of record NZ_AQOJ01000306.1, on the reverse strand, counting down.
CCACGATCTCGCCGGCGGCGTTCTTGATCACTTCGTCGACGCGGGCGATGCCGGCGCCGCGCAGGCGCACTTCGCCGCCCGGCACCAGCCGCTTCCAGCCCTTGGGCGGGACTTCGGCGAAATCCTCGCGCTCGATCCACAGTTCGCGCGAGAACGGCACCTCGCGCGTGCCGAAGCTCTCGTCCTTGGGATGGTTGGAGAAGGTCAACGTCTCGCTGTGGCCCTCGGGCAGGTTGCTCAGCACCAGCTTCAGCGGCTCGATCACCGCCATGCGCCGCGCGGCGTGCGCGTCCAGGTCTTCGCGCAGGCAGCCTTCCAGCACCGAGAAATCGATCACCGAGTTCTGCTTGCTGATGCCGACGCGGTCGACCAGCAGGCGCAGTGCGGCCGGCGTGTAGCCGCGGCGGCGCAGGCCCTGCAGGGTGTACATGCGCGGGTCGTCCCAGCCGTCGACCAGGCCCTCGGCGACGAGCTGGGTCAGCTTGCGCTTGCTCATCACCGTGTAGTTGATGTTGAGCCGCGAGAACTCGATCTGCCGCGGCTTGGCCGCCTCGCGCGGCAGGCCCTTGTCCAGCAGGGGCTGCAGCAGTTCGGGGTGGCCGGCCAGATCGACCTTGTCCACGCACCAGTCGTACAGCGGGCGGTGGTCCTCGAACTCCAGCGTGCACAGCGAGTGGGTGATGCCTTCCACCGCATCGCCCAGCGAATGCGCGAAGTCGTACATCGGGTAGATCGGCCAGGCGTTGCCTGTGTTCTGGTGCTCGACGTGCTTGATCCGATACAGCGCCGGGTCGCGCAGGTTGATGTTGCCGCTGCTCATGTCGATCTTGGCGCGCAGGGTGCGCGCGCCGTCCGGGAACTCGCCGGCGCGCATGCGTCGGAACAGGTCCAGGTTCTCCTCGACGCTGCGGGTGCGGTAGGGCGAATCGCGGCCCGGCTCGGTGAGGGTGCCGCGGTATTCGCGCACCTGCTCGGCGGAGAGGTCGCAGACGAAGGCGTGGCCGTCGCGGATCAGCTTCTCGGCGGCCAGGTAGTACACCTCGAAATAGTCCGAGGCGTGGCGCAGCTCGGCCCAGTCGAAGCCCAGCCAGCGCACGTCGTCCTGGATCGCGGCGACGAATTCGGGATCTTCCTTGGCCGGATTGGTGTCGTCGAAGCGCAGGTTGCAGCGCCCGCCGAACTCGGCGGCGATGCCGAAGTCCAGGCAGATCGCCTTGGCGTGGCCGATGTGCAGGTAGCCGTTGGGCTCGGGCGGGAAGCGGGTGCGGATGGCCGTGTGCTTGCCGCTGGCCAGGTCCTCGCGGACGATCTGGCGGATGAAGTCTTTCTTCTCGGCCGGGGCGGAGGCGTCGGTGGCGGGGGTGTCGGACATGCGCGCGTCAACAAATTGGGTGCGCAACAGTCTACTCGGGTCAACAAACCTTGACCCTATGTTGACGTTTGTTGACGCTGGGGGCTCGGTTCGGCTGGCTGCGATCGGCGTCCCCAGCGTACTCTGCCGATCTCCCTTTGCGAGAACGCGCCATGCCTTTGCTCAGCCTCGTTATCGGCGCCCAGACCCTGTCTGCGAGCGTGCGGCGCGTCTCCCGTGCCGTCGCCAATGTCGCTGTGTACGGCTGAGGGGCCGAACATGCAGATCGCCTACCGCGCCCAGCACCTGATCGACGCCCATCTGGCCAAGCACGCGCTGGAGGATGCCGGCATCACCGCCTTCGTGTTCGGCGAGGCCCTTCTCGGCGGCGCCGGCGAACTGCCGTTCGGCGTGGTCCAGGTCTGCGTGGCCGACGAACTGCTGGAAAAGGCCCAGGAAGTGCTGATGACGCTGGGCCTGGGCGGGCAGGTGACGCGGGCGATGTAGGTTGGGGGCTGGGACTGGGGAGTCGGGATTGGGGATTGGCAAAAGCGGGGGGCTGCCGTTGCGAATCCCCAATCCCTAATCCCCAATCCCGGCCGTCAGCCATCCCGGCGGCACGGCATCCGCCACGGCCAGCGCGCGCAGGCGCTTGAACAGCACCACGGTCTCGGCCACGTTCCAGACGCGCAGGGCGACTTCGAAGGTGTCCAGCGGCTTGGTCAGGAAATCCTTGGCCCCCAGGCCGAGGGCGCGGTGGCGGGCGCTGCGGCTGGGGTCGGCGGTGAGCACGATCACCGGCAGGAAGGTGGATGGGCCGGCCAGCCGCGCCAGTTGCTCCAGGATCGCGTAGCCGTCCAGCTCCGGCATCATCAGGTCGAGCAGGATCAGGTCCGGCGCGAATGCGGCGACCAGCCCCAGCACCCGCTGCGGGTCGGTGGTCGCCACCACCTGGCGGAAGCCTTCGCGCTGCAGCAGTTCTTCCAGCAGGCGGACGTTGGCCGGTTCGTCGTCGACGATCAGGATGCGCGCGGCGAGGACATCGTTGCGGGTCATGCGAGGTGTCGATCCAGAACGGAGAAGAAGTCGGCCACGTCCAGCGGCTTGGTCAGGTAGGCACGCACGGGATCGCCCTGCACGCGGGCCAGCGTGGTCGCGGTGGCATCGGCGCTGATCACCACCACCGGGATCACCGCGGTGTGCGGCTGCGCGCGCAGCGCCCGCAGCAGGTCCTCGCCGTTGCCGTCGCTCAGGTGCAGGTCGAGCAGGATCAGGTCGGGCGTGGCCTGCTGCAGATGCGCGCGCGCCTGTGCCAGGCTGGTGGCCTCGTGCAGGCGCCAGTGCGGGCGGCGTTCGACCAGGGTACGGATCAGCGCCTGGTTGGACGGGTTGTCTTCCACGCTCAGCAACTGGCGATGTCCCCCGCCCGCCGTCGTCGTCGCCACGGCCGGGTCCGGCTGCGCCGCGGCCTGCGGCCGGTCCAGCGGCAGCGCGATCGTGAACCGCGATCCGTCCGCGCCGCTGTCCACGGCGATGCGCCCGCCCATCGCCTCGGTCAGGCGCTTGCTCAGCGCCAGGCCAAGGCCGGTGCCCTCGATCGCCGAGCGCTCGGCGCCGAGCCGCTCGAACGGCGTGAACAAGCGTTCCACCTGCGTCGGCGTCAGACCGTGGCCCTGGTCGTGCACGCTCAGCGCCAGGGACTGGCCTTCGGGCGTCGCGCTCACCCACACCGCGCCACCCGGACGGTTGAACTTGATCGCGTTGGACAGCAGGTTGATCAGCACCTGGCGCAGCCGCTGCGGGTCAGCGCGCACGGTCCACTCCGGCGGCAACTGCGGCGGCCGCAGCACGATGCCGCGCGCCTGCGCCTCCGGTGCGACCAGGCCCATCGCCTCTTCCAGTGCGGCATGCACCGGCACCGGGCATGGGCTCAGGTCGAGCTGATCGGCCTCGATGCGGGCGATGTCCAGCAGTTCGGTGATCAGCCCCAACAGATGCCGGCCGGCACCGAGGATGTGCTGCAGATGGTCGCGCTGCGCCGCGCCCGGCAGGTCCATCTCCAGCACCTGCGCATAGCCGAGGATGGCGTTGAGCGGGGTGCGCAGTTCGTGGCTGCTGCGCGAGAGGAATTCGGTCTTGGCGCGGTTGGCGCTCTCGGCCTCGCGGCGCGCCGACTGCGCTTCCTCGGCGCGCGCGGCGAGCAGGGTGCTGGCCTGCTGCAGGCGTTGCGCGACCTGGCCCAGTTCGTCGCCGGCCGGCGGCTGCGGCGCCAGCGGCA
>NZ_AQOJ01000305.1:0-4730 GCF_000364685.1 Xanthomonas sp. SHU 166 | reverse complement strand
CGGCCAGGCCAGGTGCGGCGGCAGGTCGGAGCCGAGCAGCGACAGCGGCGCCAGCGCGCCGAGCAGGGTCAGCGCGGCCAGCAGCCAGCGCGACGGGCGCCAGTCAAGCCGGCATGGCGCGGATGGAAGCGATGAGATCGGCGGCGCGCGCATCGGGACAGGCCTCGTAGCCCATGAACCATCGCCACAACTTATCGTCCTCGCAATCGAGCAGGTATAGGAAAACCCCGCGCTCGTCCTCGGAAGCTTCCCCCCAGCGCCGGTCCAGGTAGCGGCCGAACAACTGGTCCAGTTCGCGCATGCCGCGCCGGCAGCGCCAGCGCAGCTTCTTCAGTTCGGTGCTCTCGTCCATCGCATGCGCCCTTGCCTGGGGGCGGCGCCGCACGGCAGCCGCCGAAAACGAACGCGGCACCGAACCCGAAAGCCGGTGCCGCGCGGTCGGCGGGCAGGCCCGCCGTATGGAACGTGTGCCGCTGCGATCAGGCGCGGCGCGCCATCATCAGCTTCTTGATCTCGGCGATCGCCAGCGCCGGGTTCAGCCCCTTCGGGCAGGTCCGCGCGCAGTTCATGATGGTGTGGCAGCGGTACAGCTTGAACGGATCTTCCAGATCGTCCAGGCGCGCACCGGTGTCCTCGTCGCGCGAGTCGATGATCCAGCGGTAGGCCTGCAGCAGGATCGCCGGGCCCAGGTAACGCTCGCCGTTCCACCAGTAGCTCGGGCAGCTGGTCGAGCAGCACGCGCACAGGATGCACTCGTACAGGCCGTCGAGCTTCTTGCGGTCTTCCGGCGACTGCAGCCGCTCGCGGTCCGGCGGCGGCGGGGTCTGGGTGCGGATCCACGGCTTGATCGAGGCGTACTGCGCGTAGAAGTGGGTCAGGTCCGGCACCAGATCCTTGACCACGCTCATGTGCGGCAGCGGGTAGATCGGCACTTCCTTCTTGCCGCAGTCGCTGATCGCCTTGGTGCAGGCCAGCGTGTTGGTGCCGTCGATGTTCATCGCGCACGACCCGCAGATGCCTTCGCGGCACGAGCGGCGGAAGGTCAGGGTCGGGTCGATCTCGTTCTTGATCTTGATCAGCGCGTCCAGAACCATCGGGCCGCACGCGTCCAGGTCCACCTCGTAGGTGTCGGTCCGCGGGTTGCTGTCGTCGTCCGGATTCCACCGGTAGACCTTGAAGGTCCGCACGTTCTTCGCGCCCTTGGCGGGAAAGTGCTTGCCCTTGCCGATCTTGGAATTCTTGGGGAGGGTGAACTCTGCCATGGCTTTAAAATCCGGGAATGGGGATTGGGGAATGGGGAATGGGAAGCGGGAGCGAAGAGCGCATGCGCTGTTCTCGATTCCCGATTCCCTACTCCCGTTTCCCGGCTGTGGTCAGTAAACGCGCGGCTTCGGCGGCACCACGTCCACGTCCTTGCTGAGCGTGTACATGTGCACCGGGCGGTAGTCGAAGCTGCACTGGCCCTTGTCGTCGACGGTGACCAGCGTGTGCTTCTGCCAGTTGACGTCGTCGCGGTCGGGGAAATCCTCGTGGGCGTGCGCGCCGCGGCTTTCCTTGCGCTGTTCGGCCGAGTTGATCGTCGCCACCGCGTTGAGCAGCAGGTTGTTCAGCTCGTAGGTCTCGATCAGGTCGGAATTCCACACCAGCGAGCGGTCGGACACCTTGACGTCCTCGAAGCTGGCGAAGATGTCGGCCATCTTGTCCACGCCTTCCTTCAGCGTCTTGCTGGTGCGGAACACCGCCGCGTCGGACTGCATGGTGCGCTGCATCTTGTCGCGGATCACCGAGGTCGGGGTGCTGCCGTTGGCGTTGCGCAGCTTGTCCAGCAGGCCTAGCGCCTTGTCGCAGGCGTCGCCCGGCAGGCCCTTGTGCGGGGCGCCGGTCTTGATCGTCTCGGCGCAGCGGTTGGCCACCGCGCGGCCGAACACCACCAGGTCGAGCAGCGAGTTGGAGCCCAGGCGGTTGGCGCCGTGCACCGACACGCAGGCGGCCTCGCCGATGGCGTAAAGGCCCGGCACCACCGCATCGGGGTTGTCGCCGTCCTTGCGCACCACTTCGCCGTGGTAATTGGTCGGGATGCCGCCCATGTTGTAGTGCACGGTCGGGATCACCGGGATCGGCTGCTTGTGCACGTCGACGCCGGCGAAGATGCGCGCGCTCTCGGCGATGCCGGGCAGCTTCTCGTCGATCACGCCCGGGCCGAGGTGGGTCAGGTCGAGCAGGATGTGGTCCTTGTGCTCGCCGACGCCGCGGCCTTCGCGGATCTCGATGGTCATCGAGCGCGACACCACGTCGCGCGAGGCCAGATCCTTGTAGTGCGGCGCGTAGCGCTCCATGAAGCGCTCGCCGCTGCTGTTGCGCAGGATGCCGCCTTCACCGCGCACGCCTTCGGTGATCAGGCAGCCGGCGCCGTAGATGCCGGTCGGGTGGAACTGCACGAACTCCATGTCCTGCATCGGCAGGCCGGCGCGCATCACCAGGCCGCCGCCGTCGCCGGTGCAGGTGTGCGCCGAGGTGGCGCTGAAGTAGGCGCGGCCGTAGCCGCCGGTGGCCAGCACCACGCCGTGGGCGCGGAACAGATGCAACGAGCCTTCGGCCATGTCCAGGGCGAGCACGCCGCGGCAGGCGCCTTCCTCGTCGAAGATCAGGTCGAGCGCGAAGTACTCGATCATGAAGCGCGCGTTGTGCGCCAGCGACTGCTGGTACAGCGTGTGCAGCATGGCGTGGCCGGTGCGGTCGGCGGCGGCGCAGGTGCGCTGCGCGGACGGGCCTTCGCCGTACTTGGTGGTCATGCCGCCGAACGGACGCTGGTAGATCTTGCCGTCCTCGGTGCGGCTGAACGGCACGCCGTAGTGCTCCAGCTCGATGATCGCCGGGATCGCCTCGCGGCACATGTACTCGATCGCGTCCTGGTCGCCCAGCCAGTCCGAGCCCTTGATGGTGTCGTAGAAGTGGTAGCGCCAGTCGTCCTCGCCCATGTTGCCGAGCGCGGCGGAGATGCCGCCCTGCGCGGCCACGGTGTGCGAACGGGTCGGGAAGACCTTGGTCAGGCAGACGGTCTGCAGGCCCTTCTGGGCCAGGCCGAAGGTCGCGCGCAGGCCGGCGCCGCCGGCGCCGACCACGACCATGTCGTACTTGTGTTCGGTGATCTTGTAAGCGGACATCGAAATGTGGTTCCTAGAGGGGGCGCCGATGGATCAGGCGATGCCCAGCGCGATGCGCGCCACGGCGAAGATGCTGACGATGGCGCCGAGCACGGCGACGAAGCGCACGATGGTCTGCGCGGCCAACGCCAGCAGCGAGGTGTGCACGTAGTCTTCCAGCACCACCTGCATGCCGAGTTGGGCGTGCCAGAACGCGGCGATCAGGAAGCCGACCAGCAGGATCGCGTTCCACGGCTTGGCCACGGCCTCGGTGGCGGCGACATAGTCCGAACCGAGCAGGCTCAGCACGAAGATCAGGAACCAGATCGACAGCGGCACCAGCGCGGTGGCGGTCAGGCGCTGCAGCACGAAGTGCTCGGTGCCGGTCTTGGCCGCGCCCAGGCCGCGGACGTTCTTCAACGGGGTGCGATAGCGGCTCATGCAGTGGCTCCCAGCAGCACGTAGGCCCACACCGCGGCGGTCAGCACGAAGCTGAGCACGACCGACAGCCAGCCGATGGTGACGAAGGCGCGGACGGCGTAGCCCTGGCCGAAATCCTGCAGGATGTGGCGCAGGCCGCCGAACAGGTGGAAAGCGAAGCACCAGGTCCAGCCGAACAGGAACACCTGGCCGTACCAGGCGCCGGCGATGTCGCGGAAGCAGTTCCAGGAGGCGGGACCGAGCATCAGCGCCAACAGGCCGGCGGCGATGATCAGGGCACCGATCGACAGCACGATGCCGGTGGCTCGATTCAGGATCGAGGTCACCATCTGGATCTGCCAGCGATAGACCTGCAGATGCGGGGAAAGGGGACGTTCGCGCGTAGCCATTCGCTGGGCTCGTTGTCTCGGCTGGGCGGCGTGCTTAAGGCCGCGTTGGCTCAAAGCTGCTCAAAAATCGATGCAGCGTCCGTTTTTCTCCCAGTCGCCGTAGCGCGTCGGCTCGAGGCCGCCGCGCCCGCCGATCTCCCGCGGCGCAGGCTCGGTCTGCGGAGGGGTGTCCTCGGCGGGCCGCTGCGTTTCGGGATCGGACTCGGGTGTGGGGGTTGGTTGGCCTATCATGCGGGTCTCACAACTCGTCAATTTTAGTCCTCCCCTCTCGTGCCTGACAACCTGAATCTGGAATCCGGCGGTTTTTCCGCCTTGCCACACCTGCAATACGTCGCATTGCGCGGCCCGGATGCAGCGGCCTTCGCCCATGCGCAATTCGCCAACGACGTGCAGGCGCTGGCCGTGGGCCAGTGGCAGTGGAACGCCTGGCTCACCGCCAAGGGCCGGGTGCTCGCGGTGTTTGCGCTGCTGCGCCAGGCAGACGACGCCTTGCTGATGCTGCTGGCCGACGGCGGCGCCGAGGAACTGGCAACGGCGCTGGGCCGCTTCGTGTTCCGGCGCAAACTGCGCGTGACGGTCGAGGACACGCTTGTTGCTTTCGGTCGCCTGAGCCTACCCGAGCAGGCCCGCGGCGCGACGTCAGCGCACGATGAGGCCGGCGTGATCGAACTGGACATGGGCGGCGACGGCCTGCCGCGCACCCTGCGCCTGGTGCCGACGCCGGCCGCGGATGCGCCGGCCGCCGACCCGGTGCTGG
>NZ_AQOJ01000304.1:0-7042 GCF_000364685.1 Xanthomonas sp. SHU 166 | reverse complement strand
GTGGACGCCGCAACAGTTGGGCCTGGACCGGCTGCACGCCTTCAGCGTCAAGAAAGGCTGCTACCCCGGCCAGGAAATCGTCGCCCGCACCCACTTCCTGGGCAAGGCCAAGCGCGCCGCGCAGTTGCTGGAAGTGGGTGCGACCGTCGCCATCGAAGCAGCGGTGCTGCGCGACGGTCAGCCGTTCGGCAGCGTGGTCAGCGTCGCCGGCACCCTGGCCTTGGCGGTGCTGCCGCTCGAGGAGGCGCCGCCGGCGGGACTGGACGTCGACGGCCACCCCGCACGTTGGCAGCCCCTGATCGACGGCCTGGCGCGCTGAGCGCGCCGGCGCTTTCGCTGTTGCTATTGCGATTCCCGATTCCCGATTCCCGATTCCCGCGCCTCCAGGCGCCCCCCACTCTCGGCATCGAAGAAGTGCAGCGCGTCGCCGCGCACCGCCACCCGCAGGCGTTCGCCCAGGCCCGGCAGCGCGCGCGGCGCCACCCGCATCACCAGCGGCTGCGCGCCGTGGCTGAGATTGACGAAGATCTCGTTGCCGACCGGCTCGATCACCTCAATGGTGGCCTCGAAGCCGCCCTGCGCGTCGTCGCTGGGCTGCAGGTGCTCCGGCCGCACGCCGATCGCCAGTTCCCGGCCCAGCCATTGCGGCGCGATCTGCGCACCCGGCAGCGGCACCCGCCCGCCGTCCTGCAACTGCAGCTGCAGGCCGCCCTCTTCCACCAGCAGCCCGCGCAGCACGTTCATCGCCGGGCTGCCGAGGAAACCGGCCACGAACAGGTTGGCCGGGCGGTCGTACAGCGCCATCGGCGTGTCGATCTGCTGGATCAGCCCGTCCTTGAGCACGACGATGCGCTGGCCCAGGGTCATCGCCTCGACCTGGTCGTGGGTGACGTAGATCATGGTGGTGCCGAGCTTGCGGTGCAGTTGCGCGATCTCGGTGCGCACCGAGTGGCGCAGCTTGGCGTCCAGGTTGGACAGCGGCTCGTCGAGCAGAAACACCGCCGGCTCGCGCACCAGTGCGCGACCCAGCGCCACGCGCTGGCGCTGGCCGCCGGACATGGCGCGCGGCAGCTTGTGCAGCATCGGGGTCAGGCCCAGGGTGTCGGCGGCGGCGGCCACGCGCTGGCGGATGACCTCCTTGCTCTCGCCGCGCAGCTTGAGCCCGAACGCCAGGTTCTCGGCCACGGTCATGTGCGGGTACAGCGCATAGCTCTGGAACACCATGGCGATGTCGCGGTCCTTCGGCGCCACCTCGTTGACCACGCGCTCGCCGATGCGCAGCTCGCCGCCGCTGATCTCTTCCAGGCCGGCGATCATGCGCAGCAGCGTGGACTTGCCGCAGCCCGAGGGCCCGACCAGCACCATCAGTTCGCCGTCGGCCACTTCGAAGCTGGCCCCGTGCACGGCGACCTGGCCGTTGTCGTAGACCTTGCGGATGTTGTCCAGTTGTACTTTCGCCATGTATCCGGTTTCCGGCAGTGAGGAACGGGCTGCCGCCGGTCCCTCCCGAGGGCAGTGCATACGAATTCGGGTCGCATCATGCCCGCGCGCAGGCAACAATGGATCGCGATGCGGTATTCTGCCATGTAACCGTTTTCACGGGGCAACATCGAGCCTGGGAGGGCATGCAATGCGATCCGCCAGCCGCCGCTCCGGCGCGCCGCCGTCATCCTGCCGGATGACGACCGACCTGCAGCATGAGGCATTGGAGAGGTATGCTCAGAGGTCTGGCAGTCGTATTCATCTCCTGGATCGTGCGTTCCCGCCTGGCGGCCCTCCCGCGTCACGCCCTCGCCCGAACCGGCCGGATACAGGCCGTCGCCGCCGTTCGCTTTCCCACGCCACGTCACTCCTAGCCCCCAGGTGATCGACACCATGTCACCCGAAACCGAAACCCGGTCGATGCACGATACCTTCCTGTTGTTCGGCGCCACCGGCGATCTGGCCCAGCGCTACCTGTTCCCCTCGCTGCTGCGCATGCTCGACGACGGCTTCCTGCCGGAAGACTTCCGCATCCGCGCACTGGCGCTGTCGCCGCACGACACCGCCAAGTTCCACGAGATCCTCAAGCCGCGCCTGCAGGCGGCGATGCCGCAGATCGGCGAATCGATCGTGCAGGCGCTGCTGGCGCGCATCGACTACCGCTCGGTGGACCTGCGCGATGCCGAATCGGTGGCCGCCGCGGTGCGCGACCTGACCGCACGCCGCTGCGTGAGCTACCTGGCGATCCCGCCGGGGCTGTACATCAGCACCTGCCAGGGCCTGGCCCTGGGCGGCGCCCTGGCCGCACCGCACCGTCTGATGCTGGAGAAGCCGATCGGCCACGACTCGGACAGCGCCCGCGAGATCGTGCAGGCGATCGGCGCGCTGATCGACGAGGACCGCGTGTTCCGCCTGGACCACTACCTGGGCAAGGCCGCGGTGCAGAACCTGATCGCGCTGCGCTTCGGCAACACGCTGCTGGAAGCGGTGTGGAACCGCAACTACATCGAGTCGGTGGACATCCTGGTCGCCGAGAGCGAGGGCGTGGACGGCCGCGACGCCTACTACGCGCGCTCCGGCGCGCTGCGCGACATGGTGCAGAGCCATATCCTGCAGTTGCTGTGCCTGGTGGCGATGGAGCCGCCGGCGTCGCTGGAAGCCGACCGCATCCGCGACGAGAAGGTCAAGGTGCTGCGCGCGCTGCGTCCGCTCAGCGCCGAGCATGCCGCCCGCGACAGCGTGCGCGGGCGCTACACCGCCGGCACCATCAACGGCCAGCCGGCGCAGGCCTACCAGCCGCCGGAAGGCAGCGACGTGGAGACCTTCGCCGCAGTCACCGCCTACATCGACAACTGGCGCTGGGCCGGGGTGCCGTTCCGGCTGTGCACCGGCAAGCGCCTGGCCGAGCGCTCCACCCGCGTGGTGGTCACGCTCAAGCCGGTCACCCACTGGCTGTTCGAGCGCCCGGCCGCGCAGCAGGTGGCGCCGAACCGGCTGACCTTCCAGCTGCAGCCGCAGGAGAACATCGAACTGGGGCTGATGAGCAGCCTGGCCGGCCCGGAATGGGGCGCGCTGGAACTGCAGCCGCTGGAACTGGAGCTGTCGGTGCCCACCGGCCTGCACCGCCGCATCGCCTACGAGCGGCTGATGCTCGACGCGCTCAACGGCAACCATGCGCTGTTCGTGCGCGACGACGAAGTCCGCGCCGCCTGGGCCTGGATCGACAGCGTCAGCGCCGCCTGGGCGCAGGCGCACCTGCCGCTGCTGCCCTACCCGGCCGGCAGCTGGGGCCCGCAGGAAGCGCAGGCCTACGTCTCCTGCGACCAGTCCGGCGCCGCGCCGAAGGTCGCGCAATGAGCGCGCCGCAGCGCCCGGTGCTGGTCGCCGACATCGGCGGCACCAATGCCCGTTTCGCCCTCGCCGATCTCGACGCTTCGGTGCCGCTGCTCGACGACAGCACCCAGACCTACTCGGTGGTGGAATTCCCGTCGCTGGGCGACGCCGCCCGCCACTACCTGGAACAGACCGGGGTGGACGCGCGCAGCGGCACCTTCGCGGTCGCCGGCCGCGTCGACGGCGACGAGGCACGCATCACCAACCACCCGTGGGTGATCTCGCGGGCGCGCACCCGCGCCATGCTCGGCTTCGACGAACTGCACCTGATCAACGACTTCGCCGCGCAGGCGATGGCGATCAGCCTGCTGCGGCCGCAGGACGTGGTCCAGGTCGGCGGCGCCAGCTGGACCCCGTCGCCGGTCGAGGTGCCGCGCAACTACGGGGTGATCGGCCCCGGCACCGGCCTGGGCGTGGGCGGCCTGCTGATGCGCGGCGGGCGCTGCTTCCCGCTGGAGACCGAGGGCGGCCACGTCAGCTTCCCGCCGGGTACGCCGGAGGAGATCCGCATCCTGGAACTGCTCTCGCAGCAGTTCGGCCGCGTCTCCAACGAGCGCCTGATCTGCGGCCCCGGCCTGGTCAACATCCACCGCGCGCTCAGCGAGATCGCCGGCGACGATCCGGGCCCGCTGCAGCCGGAGGACATCACCGCGCGCGCCGCGCAGGGCGACTACCGGGCGATGCGCACGGTGGACGTGTTCTGCGCCGTGTTCGGCGCCATCGCCGGTGACCTGGTGCTGATGCAGGGCGCCTGGGACGGCGTGTTCCTGACCGGCGGGCTGGTGCCGAAGATGCTCGACGCGATCCAGCATTCCGGGTTCCGCCAGCGCTTCGAGCACAAGGGCCGGTTTTCGTCGATCATGGCGCGGGTGCCGTCGCTGGCGGTGATCCACCCCCGTCCCGGCCTGCTCGGCGCCGCCGCCTACGCGGTGGACGCCGCGCGGCAATCCCCAGGAGCCATTGCATGAGCCCCACGCTGTCCGACCGCATCACGCTGATCCGCTACGACGATCCGGACGAATGGATCGACGCGGCGGCGGCCGAGATCGGCACCGCGCTGCGCGAGGAAATCCAGCACCGCGGCGGCGCACGCCTGCTGCTGTCCGGCGGCACCACCCCGGCGCCGGTGTACCAGGCGCTGGCCGAGTTGCCGCTGGACTGGTCCAAGCTGGAGGTCGGCCTGGTCGACGAGCGCTGGCTGTCGCCGCAGGACAGCGACAGCAACGCCTACCTGGTCCGGCACAGTCTGCTCGACCGCGCCGAAGAGGCGCGCTTCGAGCCGCTGGTGCGGGTCGGCAAGCCGCTGCAGGACTGCGTGCACGCGGCCAACCTGCACGCGCAGCACGCCCCGGCCCCGTGCATGGCGGTGCTGGGCATGGGCGGCGACGGCCACACCGCCTCGCTGTTCCCGGGCGCCACCGACCTGAACAAGGCCCTGGCCAACCCGCTGCCCTACGCCACGCTCGACGCCACCGGCTGCCCCGGCGCCAACACCTGGCCGCTGCGCATCACCCTGACCCCGGCCGGCCTGGCGCCGATCGGCCAACGCATGCTGCTGTTGCGCGGCAAGCAGAAGCTGGAAGTGCTGGAGCGCGCGCTGGCCGGCACCGATCCGCACGAGTACCCGATCCGCGTCGCCTTCGACACGCCTGGTGCGCGCTTGCGCGTGCATTGGTGCGAGTGAGGCGGGGATTGGGGAGTCGGGATTGGGGATTGGCAACGGCTGCGCGCTGACGCTTTTCCGCTCTTCCGATTCCCCTTACCGATTCCCGCTCTTCCGCTTCCCGCTCTTTCGATTCCCGTTTCCCGTTTCCCGATTCCCCCCTTCATAGCCACGTCCGCCAATGAGCCTGCATCCGACCCTCCACGCGATCACCGAACGCATCCGCCAGCGCAGTGCGCCGTCGCGGCGCGCCTACCTGGCCGGCATCGACGCCGCGCTGCGCGACGGTCCGTTCCGCAGCCGCCTGAGCTGCGGCAACCTCGCCCACGGCTTCGCCGCCTGCGGCCCCACCGACAAGAGCCGGCTGGAAGGCGGGATCACCCCCAACCTCGGCATCATCACCGCGTACAACGACATGCTCTCGGCGCCCCAGCCGTTCGAGCACTACCCGGAGATCATCCGCAGCACCGCGCGCGCGCTCGGCGCCACCGCGCAGGTGGCCGGCGGCGTGCCGGCGATGTGCGACGGCGTGACCCAGGGCCGGCCGGGCATGGAGCTGTCGCTGTTCTCGCGCGACGTGATCGCCCAGGCCACCGCGATCGGCCTCAGCCACGACATGTTCGACACCAGCCTGTACTTGGGCGTGTGCGACAAGATCGTGCCGGGCCTGCTGATCGGCGCGCTGGCCTTCGGCCACCTGCCGGCGGTGTTCGTGCCGGCCGGGCCGATGACACCGGGCATCCCCAACAAGCAGAAGGCCGAGGTGCGCGAGCGCTACGCCGCCGGCCAGGCCACCCGCGAGGAGCTGCTGGCCGCCGAATCGGCGTCCTATCACGCCCCCGGCACCTGCACCTTCTACGGCACCGCCAACTCCAACCAGGTTCTGCTGGAAGCGATGGGCGTGCAGTTGCCCGGCGCCTCCTTCGTCAACCCCGGCACCCCGCTGCGCGAGGCGCTGACCCAGCAGGCGACCGAGCGCGCGCTGCGCATCACCGCCCTGGGCAACGACTTCCGTCCGCTGGGCCGCTTGATCGACGAGCGCGCCATCGTCAACGCGGTGGTCGCGCTGATGGCCACCGGCGGCTCCACCAACCACACCATCCACTGGCTGGCAGTGGCGCGCGCGGCCGGCATCGTGCTGACCTGGGACGACCTGGACGCGCTGTCGCAGCTGGTGCCGCTGCTGGCGCGGGTGTACCCGAACGGCGAGGCCGACGTGAACCACTTCGCCGCCGCCGGCGGTATCGGCTTCGTGTTCCGCGAGCTGATGGACGCCGGGCTGATGCACGACGACCTGGCCACCATCGTGCCGGGCGGCATGCGCGCCTACGGCGACGAACCCTGCGTGCAGGACGGCAAGCTGGCCTACGTGCCGAGCCCGGCCAAGAGCGCCGACGAGGCCGTGGTACGCCCGGCGTCCAACCCGTTCGAGGCGCAGGGCGGCCTGCGCCTGCTGCGCGGCAACCTCGGCCGCTCGCTGATCAAGCTGTCGGCAGTGAAGCCGCAGTTCCGCAGCATCGAAGCGCCGGCCGTGGTGATCGACGCGCCGCAGGCGCTGAACAAGCTGCACGCCGCCGGCGCGCTGCCGCACGACTTCGTGGTGGTGCTGCGCTACCAGGGCCCGCAGGCCAACGGCATGCCGGAACTGCATTCGCTGGCGCCGCTGCTGGGCCTGCTGCAGAACCAGGGCCGGCGCGTGGCGCTGGTCACCGACGGACGCCTGTCCGGCGCCTCCGGCAAGTTCCCCGCGGCCATCCACGTGACCCCGGAAGCGGCGCGCGGCGGCCCCCTGGCGCGGGTGCGCGAAGGCGACATCGTGCGCCTGGACGGCGAGGCCGGCACCCTGGAAGTGCTGGTGGACGCCGCCGAGTGGGCCGCACGCCCGCTGGCGCCGAACACCGCGCCGGCCGCGCACGACCTGGGCCGCAACCTGTTCGGGCTCAACCGCCGCATGGTCGGCCCGGCCGACCAGGGTGCGCTGTCGATCTCCTGCGGCCCGCCGGC
>NZ_AQOJ01000303.1:0-13778 GCF_000364685.1 Xanthomonas sp. SHU 166 | reverse complement strand
TGGTCGGCGCCGCGTGCGTCGACCAGCACGGCGAGCCGCGGCGCGCCGCCGAGGGCGTCCAGGCGCGCGTCGAAAAGGTCGCGTTGCGCCGGCGTCACCGTCCGCCGCGCCTGCCAGTCGTGCAGCGTCGCCTGTACGCAGACCCGCGCGTAGGCGTCCTGGATCGCCTGCAGCAGGTCCACCGGCGTGCCGGGGCCGCCGCCCAGCGGCGTCACCGTGACCTGGCGGACGTCGCCATCGCCGCGGTACCAGCCCATGGCGCGCACGCCCTGGCGGAAGTTGGCATGGCCCTGGTCGCCGATGCCTGGCTGGTCGCGGCCTGCCTGGCTGTATTGCTCTTGCGATACCCGGAACCGGGTCAAGGGCTTTGCCAGCAGCGCCAGGTGGCCGCGGTGCAGCAGCTTGGCGTACAACGCCAGATCGCCGACCCAGTTGATGACCTTGCCGGCCAGCGTCATCAGCTCGTCGCCGATCTCCAGCAGGTCGCTGCGCCGGCACAGCACGCAGCTGGGCTCGCCGACGAAGTTGATGGTGTGGTCGGCCAGGAACGACAGCAACTCTGGCCCGTCCAGCAGCACGTCGCCGGCGAACGGGAAGGCGGTGGCCGGGATGTCCTCCAGCGGCGCGCCGTGGCTGTCGATGCGCTGGCGGCGCGAGGACGCCAGCAGGACGTCCGGTGCACTCTGCATCGCCGCGACCAGCGCGGCGACGCAGTCCGGCGCCAGCACGTCGTCGTCGTGCAGGAACTTCACGTACTCGCCCTGGGCCAGGGCGATGCCGCGCGCGGTGCTGCCGAGTTCGCCGTAGCGCTCCGGATTGCGGTGGTAGCGGATCGGGAACGGGGCCATCGCGGCGCGGCGTTGCACCACCTCGGCGATCGCCTCGGTGGGGTTGTCGTCGCAGATGACCAGTTCCAGCGCCGGATAGGTCTGGGCCAGCACGCTGTCGAGCGCCTGCTCGAAGTAGCGCAGCTTGTAGGCCGGCATGACCACGCTGACCAGGGGCGGGTGGGGCATGAACGATGGACCGTGTCGAAGGGGGGCGGATTCGGCAGCGAGCGCAGTCGCGATCGAGCGGAGCAATCCCCTGATGATGCAATAAGCATGCCGATAGATGTTTGCCGCGGTCCGCGCCGACGGGTTGGGCGTATTCCCTGTGTGTAAACCCACTACGTTGTTCATTGGGATACGGGAGATGGGCGGGCGGGTATCCGAGGCTGGCGTGAGGGCGCTGCCAGTTGTCGTGGTGCGCCCAGTCGGGGAAGGCATCGGCGCGCTGTTGGGAGTTGAGGTAAGGCCGCGCGTAGGTCCATTCGCCCAGGCTGGTCTGTACGAGTCGCTCGGCTTTGCCGTTGGTACGCGGGGTATAGGGCTTGGTGCGCAGGTGACGCATGCCGAGCCTGCGTACCAGGCGGCGGAAGCGACGGGATTCGTAGCAGGCACCATTTTCGGTTAGAACACGCTCGAAGCTGCCAGGCAATCTGACGGTAGTTTTGCCGGCAGCGGCGTTGCTCAAGTACCTGATCGACAATGGGCTGCGGGGTGGCGTGCGGGCAACGACGTGGCCGCGAGGGGCGATCCATCAGCCCTGGCGTCCCTTCTTCCTTGAATCGCCTGAGCCACTTGTAGGCCGTGCGCACGCTGACCCCTGCCGCATACGCCGCCGCCGCCACGCGCAAACCCTGCACCAGGATACGGTCCACCAGCAAGGCTCGACCTCGCGGGCTCAAACCGCATGTTTATGCAGGTCCATCCTGGGCTCCGGGGGCTGGGTTGGCTTAGTAACCCCATCTTCCAGATCGGCCGCGGATGAACAGCCTGCTGAGAGATTACATGAGCTTCTTGTTAATGTTATTGATCGAAGTGAATGTGTCGCAAGCGGTCTATATTTTCTGAAAAAAATTTTTGCTAGGATCGATCCGTGGGCTCCATCGCAATGAGTCGCATCGCTCCTGATGCTGCTTGCGAGGCTGCTCGCATGGGGCGCTGCATGGCATGCTTGCACGATCAGCTCATG
This sequence comes from Xanthomonas sp. SHU 166, assembly GCF_000364685.1. Lineage (NCBI taxonomy): Bacteria > Pseudomonadati > Pseudomonadota > Gammaproteobacteria > Lysobacterales > Lysobacteraceae > Xanthomonas > Xanthomonas sp. SHU 166. The sequence continues at coordinate 11,762 of NZ_AQOJ01000303.1, read as the reverse complement.
GCAGTGTTTCGGAGAAATTTCAACTGAACGACAGGGGGAATAATGATCATTGGTAAAATTGCAGCGATCGCCACACTCGCTTTGGCTGCCGGATCTGCGCAGGCATGGACATTGGTTTACGCGACCGATTCAAACGGGAACATATCGTCCGGATCGCTGCAAACCTTGCGCACCGCGGTGGATTCTGGGGCAAGTGTGAGAGTTTTGATTACGGCGCCAAACAATAATCCGGAGCATGTATGGGGTTTGCTGTGCACGAATACCTCGCTGAGGCTGGATTCGTCGCAAGCCGTGGTGTGTTCGAGCGATCAGGACTTGTCAATGAATGTGGCAATGGGTTCGCAATTCGGTGCTGTGAGCAATCCTGCATATTCTGCGCACTTTTTGCTTAATACGTCAGGCCAGTTTGTTCAAGCAAATATCCGAGTTTCGAACGGGGAGTTGCTGTCGAATACGAAATATACGTATGCCATGCGCTGGTACGTTGAATGATTTTAATTTTCTTATGACATTGGGTGGCCTTTGAAGATGGTCTGATCAACGCCATTGAAGGATGAGGTCAGGTCACGTCGGAAAAGCTTACGGCGCTCGGGTCCTCAGTTTTTGCCGTTTCTGGCGCGTTTGCGGGGTGTTGCCTGGGTTACGTTACACAGGCACACCCTTTCCAATCGCTGGCATCGCCTGCTTTGCCCTTTGCCGCCATCGCCTCAAGCAACCGGTACTGCCCTGCGCATCGCTCGGAGGAGGATCGAGCGCGACGACCGCCTGGCGCGTCATCTATGGGTGATGTAGCTCAGTTACGCTTGAACGGCGCCGGGTAGACCCGCAGGGTGCGACCGCGCGATCTCCGAGCGACTCAATCGCGCCGCTGCGCATCGCCGTGTCATTCGACGTAGAGCACGGTGTCGTAGAAATAGAAAGCATACTGACGCAGGCGCAGCTTGGCGTCCGGCAGGATCCGGTCGAGTTCGGCGACGATGTCCAGCAGGTCGAGCGCATGGTGGTAGCAGGTGATGGCCATGCGCGGCCGGCAGCGCCCGATCAGCGCCGCGCCGCCGCGCAGCACCCTGGCCTCGGCGCCTTCCACATCCATCTTCAGGACACTGACCTCTTCGATCAGATCGTCCAGGCGCACGCCGTCCACGCGCGCGGCGCCGCTGCCGTCGATCCGGCTGCCCATGGTGCCCCGTGCGTCGAACGCCACCGGCCCGGCGACATCGCTGACGGCGGCGTTGTACAGGGTCGTGCGGCCGTCATCGTCTGCCAGCCCTTGCTGCAGGGCGGCGAAGTTCTCCGGATCCGGCTCGAAGGCATGGATGGCGGCGTAGCGGTGGCGCGATGCCGCACGAAACTTCTTGACCGTGTCGCCGCGATAGGCGCCGATATCCACGTAGTGTTCGCCCGCGCCAATGCGTAGCGGATGCTCTACGGCCGAATACACCGAGTAATACTCCTGCTCCATCGGGCACAGGACGTCCAGCAGCGGCCGCCGGTCGCCGTCCATGCGCATCTGCAGGATCGCGTCCAGCGTACGCACGCTCAGTGCATCGGCGAAGCGGCCGCGCATCGCGTCGAACTGCGCGGCGTGCGCCAGCGTCTGTTCCCGCGTCACCTGTCCGCTCTGATACACCAGCGGAATGTCCAGGGCGTACATCAACTGCGGCAGATCGACGCGGCGACCGCTGCCCAGGCGCTGCACTTGGTCGAAGTGCAGCCATGCGGTCGGCATGTAGGCGCAGTTGATCGTGGGCAACCCGGCCAGGTCCGGGTCGCGCAGGAAGGTCGCTGTCGGGCGCACGTCGTCGAAGCCCGCATCGGTGATGCGGCGTTCGTGAAACACATCGTCCAGGGCGACGATGCGGATGCCAGGGACGCGCTCGGCCAACAGCGCGGCGGCGCGGGCCGCGTACAGGCCGCCGAGACTGGAACTGGGGGCCAGGAAGATCGCGCCGCCGGCGCGCTTGCAGGCATCGATCAGGTCGGCTTCGCGCTGACGCGCGGCCATGTGGTCGGTCATGGGTCCACTCGAAAGGGCACGCGAAAGGAGGCGTGCGAATGCTGGAAAGACGGATAAGAGGGGCATGTCGCGTGGTAGCGCGATCAGGCCGCGCGGCGATTGCCGCCCGTGAGCGATCCTAGCGAAGCTTGTTGCGCCGGAAGCGTGCATGCATCCCAGCCCGGCGTGCTGTCGCACGTGGCGCCGCTTTTGGCAAAGTGAATCGGAGACGTCGGCACAGCGACGCCACTTCCGTCACTGGCGGAACGTATAGTTGAGCGGCACCGCGACTCGCGCGTTCGCGCGCGCCTGCATCAACGCAGGATGCGGGCGCCGCCAGGCATCAGCGCGTCGTAGAAGCAGCGGTCCGGCAGCAGGTCCGGCACGGTGCCGGGCAGCAGCCATTCGCAGTGCCGGCCGATCTTCGCGTCGCTGCGGGTCATGCTGCCGCCGCCCAGGGTGCTGCCCTGGCCGATCTGGGTGCCGCGGCCGAGGTGGACGCCGGCATGCAGGGTGACGCAGGCGCCGACACGGACGTCCTGTTCGACGATCACCTGCCGTTCCAGCCAGCTGCCGGCGCCGATGCTGCTGCCGGCCGCGAGGTTGCAGCCCGGTCCGACGTGTACGTTGCCGAGCAGGCGCACGCCGTCGTCGACATGCGACTGCGGCCACACCAGATCGACGCTGCCGTAGCCCGCCAGGCGCACGTCGGCGAGCAGCTTGTGCCGCGACTGGTTGACTGCGCGCTCGTCCATCGCGACGAACACGTCGGTCGCGGCGGGCGCATGGCTGGCGTGCAGGGCGCCCAGGTCGAAGTTGTAGCGGTCAGGCGACTCCAGGGCGATGCCCACGTGCGCCAGGCCGCAGGCCTGTGCGGTGCGTTGCGCCTGCTCCAGCGCATGGCCCTGGCCGATCAGCACCAGCGTCTTCATGCCGGTTGCTCCAGCACATTGGCGCGGTACCACAGGTGCTGGCGCACCAGCTCGGTCTCGTAGTCGCCATGCATGAAGGAGCGCGAATGCGGGCCGAAACCAGCCTGCAGGCGTTCCAGCACCGCCGTGTCCTCGGCGATCACCTGGTGCTCGATGCGCATCAGCGTGCTCAACAGGGCGGTGAAATCGGTCCGCTCGCTTTTACGCCGGGCGGTGGCGACCCACAGGTGGTAGTCGGTCTCATCGGGCGAGACCGGGTCGTATTGCTGCAGCACGAAGGAGTCGCCGCGCACGCTGTAGAAGTTCACGTTCGGATACAGGAACCAGTTGTAGAACGCCGAGTCCTCGCCGTAGCGCTCGCACAGTGGCCGATACCAGTGATCCTGCACCGCGATCTCGGCCTTGGCCGGGAAGCTCAGCGCCTGCAGGGGCACCGGCGCGCCGTCCTGCAGCAGTTGTTCCACTACCGAGGGCACCTCGGCGGAGCGCTCGACATGCGCCGAGGGCTTGGGCGCGGCGGTCATCAACGGGTTGAAGGTCTTGGGATGGATGAACGGGATGTGGTTGTAATCCTTCACGTTCTCCATGTTGAGCTTCCAGTTGTAGCGCACCCGGTGGCAGCTGTAGATCAGCTGCGAATCCACGTGCGATGCCGCCGCGCGCAGATCCTGCAGGAACGCGGGCGCGAACTGCTCCTCCAGCGGCAGCGGGTGCTCGGCCATGTTCACGAACAGCAGTTCGCCGACCTGCTGCACATGCAGTTTGGTCAGGCAGATGCCGGCCTTCTCCTCGGCAGTGAACTGGTACAGACCGGAGTTGGGCAGCCCGCGCAGCTCGCCCTCGGCGCCGAACGACCAGGCGTGGTACGGGCACACCAGCGGGCGCTTGCCGTGCGATTCGGTCTGGATCGCCGATTGCCGGTGCGGACACTGGTTGAGGAAGGCGCGGATGCCGGCCTCGGTGCGCTGCACCAGCACCGGCACCCCGGCCACCTGGCGCGCGAAGAACTGATTGCGCTCGCGCACCATCGAGGCGAAGCCGGCGAAGATCCACAGTGTGCCGAACAGGCGCTGTTGTTCCAGGCGCAGGCTGTGCGGGCTGATGTAGTGCTCGGCGTCGAGGGCGTGGCGGGTCATGCGGAACGGCGTCCTGGGGCGGGGTCAACGGCTGAAGATGGTCCGTGCCGGATTTCCGGCGACGGTGACGTTGGGCGGCACGTCCTTGACCACCACGCTGCCGGCGCCGATCACCGCGCCGTCGCCGATCGCGATGCCGGGCAGGATGGTGGCATGCGGGTGGATGACCACATCGTGGCCGATGCGCGCGCCGCCGCCGACGAACACGAAGTTGCCGATCTGCACATAGTCGCCGATCACCACGTCGTGGCCGACGATGGTGGTGGCAAGGATGGTGACGAATTCGCCGATGCGGCTGTCGGCGCCGATCGACACGCCGACCTCGAACAGGCTGCCGCGCCCGATCGGCGTCTCCGAGGCCTCGCGCAGGCGCGGGCGCAGCACCATGAAGTCGGCGCCGCGCGCCAGCAACGGCTGGCTGTAACGGCGGCGCGCGGCCGGATCGCCGAGCGCGCAGACGAACAGGTCGCCGGGCACCGGCTGATAGGTGTCCGGGTCGCCCAGCAGCGGCCAGCGCAGGCCGGCGCCGAGCGCGCTGCGGCTGTCGAGGAAACCCTTGATGTCCCAGGCCTGGCCGTAGCCGGGATCGTCGTTGCAGGCCATCGCCGCGATGCCGCGGCCGAAGCCGCCGGCCCCGACGATCAGCACATGTTGCGGTGGCGCAGCGCTCATGCGAACTCCACGCCGCCGTCCATGCTGAAGGCCTGGCCGGTGACCTTGCTGCTGGCGTCGGAGAGGAAGTACAGGCAGGCCAGGGCCACGTCCTCGGGATCGCCGATGCCCAGCGGATAGCGCTTGCGGCTCTCCTCGAACCAGGCCTTGTCCTCGTTGATCAGGGTGGTCTCGACCAGGCCGGGGCACAGTGCGTTGGCGCGGATCTGGCGCCGCGCCAGTTCCAGCGCCAACGGCCGCAGCATGCCGATCAGCGCCGCCTTGGAGCCGGCGTAGGGGCCGACGCCGACGGTGCCGGTCAGCGCGGCGATCGAGGCGAGGAACACGATGGAGCCGCCGGGGCGCAGCGCCTGCCGCGCGAGCAGGTGGCGGGTCAGCATCGTCGGCGCCACGTAGTTGATCGTCATTACCTCGGTGAGGAAACGCTCGCTGACCAGCTTCATCGGCGACAGGCCGCGGATGCCGGCGCTGTGCACCACGCCGTCCAGCGGCCCGCTCTCGGCGGCCAGGCGCTGCACGGTGGCGGCGTCGCACAGGTCGCCGGCGAACAGGCGGTGGTCGTCGCCCGGCAAGGCGTCGAGCAGGGCCTGCAGTCGATCAACGTCGCGACCGGCGACGAGCAGGCGTGCGCCGGCGCCGGCGCAGGCCTTGGCGACCGCCTCGCCGATGCCCTTGGAGGCGCCGGTCACCAGGATGCGCTTGCCGTGCACGCCGTACAGCGTCTGCAGCAGCGCGGCGGGCGTTTCCGCAACGGACATGGGGGTCTCCGGGCTCATAGGCGGATCGGCAGGGACAGCCCGCCGTCGATGGTCAGGGTGCTGCGGGTGATCCAGCGGCTGGCGTCGGACAGCAGGTAGACCGCGCCATTGGCGACGTCGGCCGGGTCGATGCGGCCCAGCGGGGTCAGGGCGATCTTGTCGTCCATGTCCGCGGTGCTGCCGAGCCTGCTCAGCATCGGCGTGTCGACGTAGCCTGGAGCGATGCAGTTGGCGCGGATGCGGTGCCGGGCCTGTTCCAGCGCGAAGGAGCGTACCGCGGCCTCCAGCGCGGCCTTGGACCCGGCGTAGCCGGCGCTGGCCTGCGGCGCCGCGCGCGCGGTCAGCGCCGAGACGTAGACCAGCGAGGCGCCCTCGTGCAGCCGGCGCTTGGCCAGCAACTGCTGGGTCAGGATGACCGGCGCCAGGTAGTTCACCGACAGCATCTGCTGCAGGTGCTTCTCGGCGGCCATCCGGAACGGCACCAGCGCGGCGATGCCGGCGCACGAGGCCAGGCCGTGGTAGCGCTCGGCCGCTTCCAGCAGGGCCGTGCGGGTGGCGTCCTCGGTGAGGTCGCCGACGACGCTGCGGTGGCCCTCGCCAGGGAGCGCCGCGGCGACCGCCTGCAGACGTTCCGCGTCGCGCCCGTTGAGCACCAGCGTCGCGCCCAGGCGCGCGCACAGCGCGGCCACGGCGGCGCCGATGCCCGAGGAGGCGCCGGTCACCAGGATGGTCTTGCCCTGCAGCCCGAAGGCATCTGTCGTTGCAACAGGCGCCATCGTCAGGACTCGATCAGGTCGGGGAACACCGCACCGTCGATATCGACCAGGCAGGTGCCCCAGGACAGGCCGATGCCGAAGCCGCACAGCAGCACGCGCTTGCGGCCTTCTTCCAGTTCCCTGTTGATCCGCGCGGTCATGGTCACCGGCAGCGAGGCGCCGCTGGTGTTGCCGAAATCGTGCAGGGTGGAGGGCACCTTTTCCGGCGGCAGGCCGAGCTTCTTGCGGATGGTCTCGTTGATCATCCGGTTGGCCTGGTGGAACACGAAGTAGTCGATCTCGTCCTTGGACACGCCGCTGTAGTCGAGCAGCTTCTGCACCGCCGGCGGCACCCGCTGGGTGGAGAAGCTCAGCACCGCCACGCCGTCCAGCTGCAGGTCCACGCCACGGTGCCAGTGGTCGTTCTCGTCGGCGCGATACGGGATCAGGTGCTGCACCCCGACCGGCTCGCGATGGCCGCCGACCGGCAGGATGATCGCGCGATAGCCGCTGCCGTCGCTGTTGAGGTCGAAATGCATCGGCGCCGCGTCGGCACTGAACTCCAGCGCGGTGGCCGTGCCGGAATCGGAGAAGATCGGATCGTCGAAGGTGGCGCTGCGGTCGCCCACCAGCAGCAGGCCTTTCTTGACCCCGCCGGCGGCGATCATCGAGCCGAGCAGGTTGATGCCGAACGGATAGGCCGAGCAGCCCAGGTTGACGTCGAACGCCACCGTGGCGTGCGACAGGCCCAGGCGGTCCTGCAGGATGATCGCCGTGGCCGGGATCGGATAGTCCGGCGACTGGGTGACCACGATCAGCGCATCGACCTCCTCGCGCTGCCACTGCAGGCGCTCCAGCAGCACCTGCGCCGCGTCGAAGGCCATGTCGGAAAAGCACTGCCAGTCCGCGGCCATTCGCCGGGTGTGGATGCCGATGTTGCGCACCAGCCGCTCGCGCTCGGAGCGGATCTGCGGCCGGCAATCGGTGAGGTTGGAGACGACGCGCCTGGGCACGCAGGTCGCCATGCCGGCGAAGCGCACGTTGTGCAACGTGGAGGTCGGCATGCTATGCCTCGGTCAGCTGATAGAGATCGCCCAGGGTGACCACGGCGGCCAGGTGCTCGCCGGTGATGGTCTTGCCGTACTCCATGTCGAACATCACGATCACGCCCAGCGCGGCCAGCGAATCCCATTCGGGCAGCTCGCGCAACACCGTGTCCATGGTCACCTCGACCGGATTCTGGAAATCCGTGGCCGACAGGAAATTCTCGATAAACGTCTCTTGGCTCATGCTGCGGGTTCCACGGGTTGGGCGAAGGAGGGAGGGACCAGGATGCGACGGGAATCGGACGCGGGCATGACGCCGCCCGCCGCGGCGATCAGGTCGACGATGGCGTCCACCTGCTCGGCCGCCAGTCCGGGAAAGATCGGAAGGCACAGCACGCGCTCGGCCATCTGCCGCGCCACCGGCAGGCCCGCCGGGGCCGAGGAGGGCAGGCCGCGGTACATCGGGAAGTCGCTGATCAGTGGGTAGAAATAGCGGCGCACCAGAATGTCGTGGCTGCGCAGCAGCCGGTGCAGTTCATCGCGCACCAGCGGGAAGGCGTCCTCGACCAGGATCGGGAACGAGGCGTAGTTGGACAGTCCCGGTTCCCGCGGCGTCAGGCAGCGGATCCCCGGCACCTGCGCCAGGCGCCGTCGGTACTGCGCGTCGATCGCCCCGCGCTGCGCCAGTGCGTCGTCGATGTGCTGCAGTTGCAGCAGCCCGAAGGCGGCGTTGATCTCGCTCATCTTGCCGTTGATGCCGGTGGCCACCACCGTGGTCTCGTCGACGAAGCCGAAGTTCTTCAGGCGGCTGATGCGCTGGTAGGTCTTGGCGTCCGGGCAGACGATGGCGCCGCCCTCGAAGGTGTTGAACACCTTGGTGGCGTGGAAGCTGAGCACGCTGAGGTCGCCGTGGCGCAGGATCGAGCCGCCGGCGTCCTTGACCCCGAACGCATGCGCGGCGTCGTAGATGACCTTGAGGTTGTAGGTATCGGCGATACGCTCGATCGCGGTGGTGTCGCAAGGCGTGCCGTAGCAGTGCACCGGCATGATCGCGGTGGTGTGCGGGGTGATCGCCGCCTCGATCTTGAGCGGATCCAGGTTCATGGTCTGCGGATCGATGTCCACGAACACCGGCTTGATGCCGCGCCACAGCAGCGAATGCGCAGTGGCGACGAACGAGTATGGCGTGGTGATCACCTCGCCGGTGATGCGCAGCGCCTGCAGCGCGGTCAGCAGCGCCAGGGTGCCGTTGGTCAGCAGCGCCAGGTGGTTGACCCCCAGATATTCGGCCAGCGCCTTCTCCAGTGCGCGGTGCATGTCGCCGCCGTTGGTCAGGATGCGGCTGCGCCAGATCTGCTCCAGGTAGGGGACGAACGCCTCCAGGGGCGGCAGCAGCGGACTGGTGACGGGGATGGACATGGGACCTGCCTGGCGACGGGTGGAAGTCCCCGGTGCGGAACGTGCCGACCGGTGCTGTGGAAACGTGAAGCAAGCCACATGCCAAAGGTGCCTGTCCACTGTCGGCGGTGCCGATCGGGATGTGGTGCAGGCGAAACCTGGCTTGCCGCGAGCGCGCGCTGCGACAGCGCCCGCGTCGGGCCGGTAGGTGGCGAGGAGAGGGAAGAGGGCGTGGCGTTCCGAGGGACAAGGGGCGCGTCGGGTGCGGCCGCACCCGACGCCGTGCGCCGGCTCAGCTCGCCAGTCAGCTCGCCAGTTCGGTTTGGTCGCGGTCGATGCCGTACTTGCGCAGCTTCTCGACCAGGGTGGTGCGCCGCAGGCCCAGCAGTTGCGCCGCATGCGCAACCACGCCCTGGGTGCGCTCCAGCGCCTCGTTGATCAGCGCCAGCTCGATGTTGGCCATGTGCCCGCGCAGGTCCAGGCCGCTTTCCGGCAGCGTCGCCACTGCCTGGGCCGGGGCATCCGCGTCCGTTCCCGGCTTGCCGCCGACGTGCAGGTCGACCACGTTGGGCACCCGCCGCGGATCCGTTGCGATCGGCGCCGGCGGGGCCGAGACGTCGATGGACGAGGCGAAGTCGCCGCGGTAGCGTGCCGGCAGGTCCTGCACCCGCACCAGGCCGCCCGGGTGCAGCACCGCCAGGCGCTCGACCAGATTGGTCAGCTCGCGCACGTTGCCCGGCCACTCGTAGCTGCGCAGCGCCTGCAAGGCCTCTTCGGAGAAGCGCACTTCGCCGCGCCCGGTCCGCGCCAGTTGCGCGGCGATGGTGTGCACCAGCGCCGGCAGGTCGTCGCTGCGTTCGCGCAGCGCCGGCATCTCGATCGGAAACACGTTGAGCCGGTAGAACAGGTCCTCGCGGAACTGATTGCCGGCGATGCGTTCTTCCAGGTTGCGGTGGGTCGCGGCGATCACCCGCACGTTGCATCGGATCGTGACGTTGCCGCCGACCCGCTCGAAGCTGCGCTCCTGCAGGACGCGCAACAACTTGACCTGCATCGGCAGGCTCATGTCGCCGATCTCGTCGAGCAGCAGGGTGCCGCCCTCGGCCATCTCGAAACGGCCCTTGCGCGCGCTCAGCGCGCCGGTGAACGAACCCTTTTCATGGCCGAACAGTTCGCTTTCCAGCAGATCCGGCGGGATTGCGCCGCAGTTGATCGCCACGAACGGACCGTCGCGGCGCGGCGACTGCTGGTGGATCGCCCGCGCCACCACTTCCTTGCCGGTGCCGGACTCGCCCAGCACCAGCACGGTGGTGTCGAAGGCGGCGACCTGGTCGATCAGCCGGCGCAGGCGGGTCACCGCCGCGCTGGTGCCGGTCGGGCCGTTGTCCTGCGCGGCACCGGCCTGGTGCTCGGCGTCCAGGCGCTTGAGGCTGGCGCGGCGCAGCAGGGTTTCCAGCTGCGCGTGGCGCAGCGGCGCTTCCAGCTGCCACACGTTGGCTTCGTGCAGGCCATGGCGCTGCGCGAAGGCCTGCGCGTCGCCGTTGAGCAGCAGCACCGGCGGCGGCAGCGAACTGCGCGCCACCCAGCCGAAGAAGGCATCGGCCTGGTCCTGGTCGTCGAGCCCGCCGACCAGGATCGCCATCCACTCGGTCTGCCGATGCCGGCCGGGCTGGACGTCGGCCACGTCGGTGACCCAGCGCGGGTTGAGGTCCATGAATTCGAGCAGGCTGACGGTCCGCTCGGCGCGCACCGCGTCGTCATCGATCACCAGGATCCGCGATTCGCTCATGCCGGCACTCCTTCGGTCCGAAGTCCCTCCAGGATCGGCATCACTTCCTGGATGTAGGACAGCTTGCTGACGAAGTTGTCGGCACCGGCGCGCATGGCGTGCTCGCGGTGCTCGGCATCGTCGAAATGGCTGGCGATCACGATGTAGGGCGCCTGATCCTGGGTCTTGATCAGGCGCGTGGCCTGCAGACCGCCCATCTCGGGCATGGCCAGGTCCATCAGCACCACCTGCGGGCGCAGCGACTCGGACCGCTCGATGGCCTCCAGGCCATTGGCGGCGCTGCCGATCACTTCCATCCAGTCGAGCTTGCGGAAGTGGCGCATGGCGGCGTTGATGAAACCTTCGTGGTCGTCGACCAGAAGCACGGACAGTTTGTTCATATGCGTCGTTTTTCCTTAGCCCGCACGGGCCAGCAGCGGTTTGCTGCTGCGGCGGCGTTCGCGTGCGGGAGCGATGTCCAATTGTTCACGATACTTGGCGACAGTGCGCCTTGCCACGTTCACGCCCTGTCGCGACAGCAGCCCGGCGATGGCCTCGTCGGCCAGCGGCCGCCCCGCCGGCTCGGATTCGATCAGGCGCCGGACCATGGCGCGGACCGCCTGGCCGGACACCGCCGCGCCTTCCAGGCGCACGGCGAAGAAGTGCTTCAGCTCGAAGGTACCGCGCGGGGTCTGCAGGTACTTGCCGGTGGTGATGCGGGAAATGGTCGACTCGTGCATGCCGATCGCCTCGGCCACTTCCTTCAGGGTCAGCGGCGCCATCGCTTCCTCGCCCTTGACCAGGAACGCCGACTGGCGCTCGACGATGGCGCGGGTGGTGCGCAGCAGGGTCTCGTAGCGCATCGACAGGCCGCGGGTCAGCCAGCGCGCTTCCTGCAGCATTTCGCGCAGCGGTTGCGCGGCGTCGCCGGCCTCGGCCAGGGCGCGCTCGTGCATCGGGTTGACGGTGACGCGGTGGGTAGTGGCCGGGTTCAGCGCGACACGCCAGGTGCCGTCGGCGTGCCAGGCGACCACGTCCGGCAGCACATGGCCCAGGTCCTGCGGCTGAAGGCTGTCGCCGGGGCGCGGCTGCAGCGACAGGATCAGCCGCACCGCCTCGCGCACGTCGTCGGTCTCGGCGTCGAGCTGGCGGCCGAGCAGGGCGTAGTCGTGGCTGGCGAGCAGGTCGAGGTCGCCGGCGAGGATGCGCGCGGCCAGGTGGCGGCCGGGCACGCGGCCGGGCAGGTCGCTCAGCTGCGCCTGCAGGCACTCGCGCAGGTCGCAGGCGCCGAGGCCACCCGG
>NZ_AQOJ01000302.1:0-1616 GCF_000364685.1 Xanthomonas sp. SHU 166 | reverse complement strand
AGCAGGCGCTGGCGGACGGCTTCGGCCTGCGCCACCGACAGGCCCAGCCGGGCGCTGGCCAGTTGCTGCAGGGTGTCGAGCGGGCCGTCCAGGTAGCCGGCATCGTCGCAGTGTTCCAGCCAGAACGCGGCCGCCGCCAGTTCCGCCGCCGGCAGTTCCAGGGCCAGCCGCTGCAGCACGCGCAGGTGCGGATCGGTCGACTCGCCCGCGACGATGCGCTGCATGCGGTCGTCTTCGCCGTCGTTCCAGCCGGCGGCCGGGATGTCCCACATCGAGGATTCGGGCAGTTCGTCGAATGCCGCGGTTTCCAGCGCCGCATCCTCATGCTTGACCACCGGCTCGATCACGCCCTCGGGCTCTTCCAGCTCGAGCAATGGATTGGTCTCCAGTGCGCGGCGGATTTCCAGTTCCAGTTGCATGCCATCGAGCTGCAGCAGCCGGATCGACTGCAGCAGTTGCGGGGTCAGATGCAGTTGCTGGCCCAGTTGGGCGGAAACGGTCGGCTTCATGCGGACTTCCTCGGTTCGGCGCCAACCCTCTGGCGCCCGTGGAACGCATAGTGCTTGTCGCCCGACGGTAACAGAATCGGGGTGTTCCTGAGTAGGGTAGTCAAATTCCCGACAGGGTGTCAGGGATTTCCCGACATGCGGCGCGTGGGCGCCGGACAGTCGACGGCGAAATGCCCGATGCAGCGGGGTCCGGCGGAAGCGTCACGCCTGCTGACCGATTAAGGCAAGCGCCATGCCAATGTCCCGTGTCGGGATGCCGTCCCCAGTTCAGCTCAACTCGCCCTGGTGGCGTGCGGCCAGCAGGACCAGATCGTTGGCGCGGCGGCAGCCCAGCGATTCCATCATCCGCGCGCGGTGGGTCTCGACGGTCTTGACGCTGATGCCCAGGTCCGAGGCGATTTCCTTGTTGCTCTGGCCGCGGCCGATCTGGCGCAGGATCTCGCGCTGTCGCGGCGACAGTGCTGCGATGCCGACCGGGCGCTCACGGCCGAGCATCGGCGCGATCATCTTGGAGGAGATCTGCGGGCTCAGGAACACCTGGTTGGCGCTGGCCGCGCGCAACGCCAGCTCCAGCTCCAGCGGGGCGGCGTCCTTGACCACGAAGCCGGTGGCGCCGCGGTCCAGCGCATCGCGCACATGCACCGGGTCGTCGTGCATCGACATCATCACCACCCGGGTCTTGGGCGAGCTGTGCAGCACGTCGGTGAGCGCGTCCAGGCCGCTGCGCCCCGGCAGGGACAGGTCCATCAGCACCAGGTCGGGGCGGTGCAGGGTGGCCAGGTCCACGGCCTGTTGCGCGTTGCTGGCCTCGGCGACCACGTCGACGTCCGCAAACGTCTGCAGCAGCCGGCTCAGGCCGGCGCGTACCAGGGTGTGATCGTCGACGATGATGACTCGCACGGTGCAGGTCCTTCTATTCAGAGCCGCACATTAGCCGAGCCGCCCGCCGCCGCCAACCTCGCCGCGGCGGTCCGGGGGGCGGTGTGCCGGCTCAGCGCGCGCGCCGGCTGTCGGCGATCTGCCGGCGGTGCAGCCGGAACAGGTGGCGTTCCAGGGCCTCTTCCAGGCCCGGCGGCTGTGTCTCGAACCGTAGCCAAAGTTGCACGA
>NZ_AQOJ01000301.1:0-1516 GCF_000364685.1 Xanthomonas sp. SHU 166 | reverse complement strand
TGCAGCGCGTGCGCCGGCTGCGCGCCGCCGTCGCGGGAGATGGCCCGCGCCGACTGCGCGGCGGCCAGCAGCGCGTCGCGGTGGATGTCGTCGGAATAGGCGAAGCCGGTCTTGTCGCCGGAGATCGCGCGCACCCCCACGCCCTGCTCGATGGAGTGGGCGCCATCCTTGACGATGCCGTCCTCCACGCTCCAGCTCTCGCGCCGCGAATGCTGGAAATACAGGTCGCCGAAATCGATGCCGGGGCCGAGCAGCGTGCCGAAGGCGCGCTCCAGGCTGGTGGCATCCAGGCCGGCGGGAAGCAACAGGCAGGTTTCGGCAAGACTCAGGGCGTGATCGTTCATGGGCTCAACATGGGGGAGGAAGGCGCGCAGCGCAAGCGGCGGGCGGCACAGTCTGAACACAGCAGGCGCGCGGGAAGCGCGGCGGTCTCCAGGCAATGCACCGCATCCCATGCACGCGCAGGGCGCCGCGCCACTGCCATCCTTGCGACCGGCATCGCGCGCAACCGCCGCCATCCCCACTCCCGGCTTTCAACAGCCGCAGGCTGGTCATCCCCAATCCCGGCTTTTCAGGGCTTCCCGGACGCAGCCGGCGGCGTCGCGGCAGGCGCCGCCGGCGGGCGCGCCGACTCGCGCTCGATCACGTCCACCTTGGGATCCTTCCACGGCCCGGTGACCCGGTAGGTGCGCGCACCGATGTTGCCCAGCGGCTTGCCGAGCACCGCGTTGGCGGCGGCGCCGACCGCCGCGCCGACCGGCCCGCCGGCCACCGCGCCGACCACGGTCAGCAGGTTGCCGGACTTGGGATTGACGTCGATGGTCTGGTCGAACTGCTGAGCGCGCAGGTCGGCCTCGCCGCGCACCTTGATCTCCGCGGCCGGGCCATCGATGACCAGATTGTCGCTGCGCGCCAGGCCGTCGCCGAAACGGATCTGGCCGTCGATGCGGTTGAAGGCGAAGCCCTTGGAGAAGAAGTCGCGGAAATCGAACATCAGCCGCCGCGGCAGTTGCGCCACGCTGAGCAGGCCGAGCACGCGCCCTGCGCCCGGGTTCAGTTCCAGCAATTGCCCATTGCGCGCGGCCACGTCGAGCTGCCCCTGCACCGTGGCCAACTGCAGGCCGGACGGCGTGCCCGGCCAGGCGGCACTGAGCGTCAGCTGGCCTTCGCCGCCGCGCACCTGCCCGCCGAAGTCCAGGTTCTGCATCAGTTCGCCCAGATCGCGGCTGTCGACGTTGGCGTTGAGCTGGGTCCGGGCGGTGGCGCCCTTGCCGCGCCAGTCGCCGCTGATGTCGATCTTCTGCTTGTCCGAACGCAGGTGCAATTGGTCCACCTGCATGCCGTCGGCGAGCTTGCGCGTGCGCAGCGAGGCCGCGCCGAGGGTCATCGCGCCGAAGCGCAGGTCGTCCACGTCCAGCGCCAGCGCCGGGATCGTGGCCGGGTCCAGGCTGTCGGCGAAGGGGCCGGCCGGGACCGGGCCGGCGCTGCCGGCGACCCCGCTGTCGGCGGGCGTGGC
>NZ_AQOJ01000300.1:0-2660 GCF_000364685.1 Xanthomonas sp. SHU 166 | reverse complement strand
TGCGGCGCCTGCGGCAGGTACGCGCCGGGTCGGGCTGCGCCTGCCCGACCGCCTGCAGATCGCCCTGCTGCGCGCCTCCGGACTCAATCCCAACGATCCGGCCACGCAGGCGCTGATGGCGACCTGGCCGCTGGACGAACTGCGCGGCAATGCGGCGGCCAAACGCGCGCTGTGGCCGCAGTTGCGCGCGCTGCGCAAGCGGGCGCCGCGATGAGCGCACTGGGGTCGGCATCGGCGCCCACGGCCACGCTGCGCGCCTTGCGCGAGGCCGATCTGGACGCGGTGATGGAGATCGAGCGCCGCGCCTATCCGTTCCCCTGGACCCGCGGCATCTTCCGCGACTGCCTGCAGGCCGGTTACCCGGGCTGGGTGCTGGTGGAGGAGGGCACGATCGTCGGCTACGGCGTGATCAGCGTCGCCGCCGACGAGGCGCACATCCTCAACGTCTGCGTGGCGCCCGAGCGGCAGTCGCGCGGCTACGGCCGGCTGCTGCTGCGCGCGCTGATCAAGTACGGCGTCGATCTCGGCGCGCGCCGGGTGTTCCTGGAAGTGCGGCCGTCCAATCCCAATGCGATCGCGCTGTACCACAGTGAAGGCTTCAACGAGATCGGCCGCCGCCCGCGCTACTACCCGGCCGCGAACGGCCGCGAGGACGCGCTGGTGATGGCGATCGAGTTGTTCTTCGACGGCATGTCCTGAGCTCCTGCGCGTCCGCCGCGGGCGGCGTGCGGTTTCGTTCGAGTGCTGCCGCCTGGATGCGGAAGGCGTTGGCGCAAGCGCCGGTGTAGGTGGTACCGGCCTACTCCCGGCCGGCGCGACGGCGCTGTGCCGCATGCGTCCCCCAACCTGATCCTGGCGATGCCGCTGCAGGCGGTTTGCGATGGTGCCGGCAGTGTTCGTTGTGGCAATCGCACCTGCGTGCTGCGTGCTGCGTGCTGCGTGTCGATGGGCGAGGCCTGGCGGCTGCCACCTGCCGTTTGCGGCTTTCGGTGTTTTTGCGCTGTCGCAGGCGGCTTCCGCAATGTCGCCTTCTGTCGGTGGGACAGCGTTGTTGTCCCGCAGCGATGGTGCCGCGGCGCCCTGGCGCGCGCAGGCGATTCGTGCGACGTGGTTCACACATTGTGCGGTTGGATCGCGCGTTTCTCCAACGCCTCTTTACACGTGCCACGCGCTGCCTACAGTGCGCGCCTCTTCGGCGCCTGCCTCCCACGAAGGCATGACCCGCAGTTGTCCGAGGGGACAGCGATCGCGCAGGCGTCGCCGTGCATTCCGCTGCTGCGGAGCGCGCGCGCCTGCGTCCAAACCACGCACGCTCACGAGGTTTCCAGGATGACCACGCAGTCCCTCATCGCTTCATCGCCACGCTCGCCGCTGCGCACGTTCGGCCTGGCCCTGTGCCTGGCCGGCCTCGCCGGCACCGCCCATGCCGACGCCAGCCTGGAGGTCGCCAGCACCGGCTGGGCCACGCAGAACGGCGGTACCAAGGGCGGTTCCAAGGCCGCCGCCGCCGACGTCTACAGCGTCAGCACCGCGGCACAGCTGAAGGCCGCGCTGAAGGCCAGCGCCGGCAGCAACGGCCGCATCATCAAGGTCAACGGCATCATCGACATCAGCGAAGGCACGCCGTACAGCACCACCGCGGACATGAAGAGCCGCGCGCGCCTTGACGTGCCCACCAAGACCACGCTGATCGGCGTCGGCAGCAACGCCGAGATCCGCGAGGGCTACTTCTACGTCAAGGCCAACGACGTGATCGTGCGCAACCTGACCATCGAGAATCCATGGGATCCGCAACCGGTGTGGGATCCGAACGACGGCAGCGCCGGCAACTGGAATTCCGAATACGACGGCATGACCATCGAGGGCGCCAGCAACGTGTGGGTGGACCACGTGACCTTCACCGACGGGCGCCGCACCGACGACCAGAACGGCACCGCCAACGGCCGCCCCAAGCAGCACCACGATGGCGCGCTGGACATCAAGAAAGGCGCCAACTACGTCACCGTGTCGTACTCGGTGTTCAAGTCGCACGAGAAGAACAACCTGATCGGCTCCAGCGACAGCGCCTCCAGCACCGACAGCGGCAAGCTCAAGGTGACCATCCACAACACCCTGTTCGAGAACATCTCCGCGCGCGCGCCGCGGGTGCGCTTCGGCCAGGTGCACCTGTACAACAACTACCACGTGGGCAGCACCAGCAATTCGGTGTATCCGTTCTCCTATGCGCACGGCGTCGGCAAGGAATCGAAGATCTTCTCCGAGAACAACGTCTTCGACATCAGCGGCGTGAGCAGCTGCGACAAGATCGCGGCCGACTACGGCGGCAGCGTCTACCGCGATTTCGGCTCGCTGCTCAACGGCCAGGCGCTGACCTGCTCGTGGAACAACAACATCGGCTGGACCCCGCCGTACACCTATTCGCTGTTGCCGGCGAACAAGGTGGCGGCGGACGTCAAGGCCAAGGCCGGCGCCGGGAAGCTCTGAGGGATCGCTACGCCGCCGCCTGGAAGGCCGGGCGGCGGTGTGCGTGTTGCGTGGAATGCCAGTGGTCGGGCGCAGAGCCGCTTTCAACGTTGGCCGCGCTCGTCGCAGGTGCGTTGTGGGAGCCAACGGTGGGAGCGACTTCAGGGCGCCTCGAACAACCTGCCACGACCTGGAGC
>NZ_AQOJ01000299.1:0-2682 GCF_000364685.1 Xanthomonas sp. SHU 166 | reverse complement strand
TTGCCTGCTAGGGGGTAAGACGGTATCTGCGGCGCTAAAGCGACGTAAGGACATGTCCTGCTGCGCTGCGCACAGCGAGTGGCCACCGTGGGCGCGCATCCCGCCTGCCAATGGAGGGCCGGGATCGGGGAAAGAAGGTGCCAGCGAACGGGCTTGCTCAGAGCCCCACGACATGAGCTCCCTTGGGGATGGTCTCTTGGGGAGTAGAACCACAGGGTGTCGAGGCTGGCCCGTTCATTCTCGGCGTCGGCTCCCGACTTGCCTATCGGGGACTTTCCTCAGCGGATGTGGGGGATTCCCTACTTGACGGCGCCGCGCCACGATTGCCCCGGATCGGTCCCGCGGTCTGCCTGCCACGGCCAACGGCCGCACCTGCGCCGGTTTGCGTGCGCCGGGGGATCGGCGACAATCCGGCCATGAGCAAGATCCATATTCTCGGCATCGCCGGTACGTTCATGGGCGGTGTCGCCGCGCTGGCGCGCGAACTCGGCCATGCGGTCGAGGGCAGCGACCAGGCGATCTACCCGCCGATGTCCACACAGCTGGAACACCTGGGCATCGCGCTGAAGCAGGGCTACCTGCCCGAGCACATCGCCGCGGACTGCGACCAGGTGATCGTCGGCAACGCGCTGTCGCGCGGCAACGCGGCGGTGGAGGCGGTGCTCGACGCCGGGCGCGCCTACACCTCCGGGGCGCAATGGCTGAGCGAGCAGGTGCTGCCGGGGCGCGACACCCTGGCGGTGGCCGGCACCCACGGCAAGACCACCACCACCAGCATCCTGACCTGGTTGCTGCAGGCGGCGGGGCGCGAACCGGGCTTTCTGATCGGCGGAGTGGCCGAGGATTTCGGCGTGTCCGCGCGGCTGGGGTTGCCGGTCGCCGAACCCTCATCCGGCGCTGCGCGCCACCTTCTCCCGGAGGGAGAAGGACATCAGGGGCCGGCCCTGGCGGGCCGCCCGCTGTTTGTGGTCGAGGCCGACGAGTACGACACCGCGTTCTTCGACAAGCGCAGCAAGTTCGTGCACTACCGGCCGCTGGTGGCGATCCTCAACAACCTCGAATACGACCACGCCGACATCTTCCCCGACGTCGCCGCGATCCAGCGCCAGTTCCACCATCTGGTGCGGACCGTGCCGCGCCGCGGGCGGCTGATCGTCAACGGCGAGGACGCGCACCTGCGCGAGGTGCTGGCGATGGGCTGCTGGACCCCGGTGGAGCGCTTCGGCTTCGATCCCGGCTTCGACTGGAGCGCGCGCCTGATCGCCGCCGACGGCAGCCGCTTCGCGGTGCTGCACCAGGGCCGCGAACTGGGCGAGGTGGACTGGCCGCTGCTCGGCCGCCACAACGTGATGAACGCGCTGGCCGCGCTGGCCGCCGCCCATGCGGTGGGCGTGGCGCCGGCGCAGGTGATGCCGGCGCTGGCGCGCTTCCGCAGCGTCAAGCGGCGCCTGGAAGTGCTCGGCCAGGCGCAGGGCATCACCGTGTACGACGACTTCGCCCACCATCCCACCGCTATCCGCACCACGCTCGAAGGCCTGCGCGCCAAGGTCGGTGCCGCGCGCATCGTGGTGGCGATGGAGCCGCGCAGCAATTCGATGCGGCTGGGCGCGCATGCCCAGGCGCTGGCGCCGTCGCTGGAGGCCGCCGACGCGGTGGTGTTCCTGCAGCGGCCGGAGCTGGCCTGGGATGCGGGCAAGGTGATCGCCGCGGTGCGCGGCGAGGCCTGCGCGGCGCCCGACGTGGACGCCCTGCTGGCCGCGCTGCAGGCACAGGCGCGCGCGGGCGACCATGTGGTGTTCATGTCCAATGGCGGCTTCGACGGCGCACCGCGGCGCTTCCTAGCGGCGCTTCAATGAGGTTCGCCGCCTACGGCGGAGCCGGCGCGTGAGCGCGCAGCGGACCACGCTGCCGCTGTTCCCGCTGCACGCGGTGCTGCTGCCCGGCGCCTCGATCAAGCTACGGGTGTTCGAGCGCCGCTACCTGGACCTGGTCCGCGAATGCGGGCGCACTGACAGCGGCTTCGGCGTCTGCCTGATCCTGGACGGCAGCGAGACCGGCGCCCCGGCGGTGCCGGCGGCGTTCGGCACCGAGGCCCGCATCGTCGATTTCGATGTCGGCGCCGATGGCGTGCTGGTGCTGAGCCTGCGCGGCGCGCGGCGCTTCCACGTGCTGCGCAGCCGGGTCCGCGACAACGGCCTGGTGGTCGGCGACGTGGAATGGCGCGATGCCGATGGCGACGACGAACTGCGTCCGCAGCATGCGCTGTTGGCGACCGTGCTCGACAGCATTCTCGACCAGGCCGCCGCGGTGTATCCGCTGGCCGGCCCGCGCCAGCTCGACCAGGCCGCCTGGGTCGGCTGGCGCATGGCCGAACTGCTGCCGCTGGACGAGCGCCAGCGCCTGTCGCTGCTGCAGGAAGACGACCCGCACGCGCGACTGGACCAGTTGCTGGCCTGGATTCCCTGAGCGAGGCAGGCGAGGGCGGTGTCGCCGTCCTGGCTTGACGTGGAGCACAGCGGCCAATATCCGTGCGGCTCTGCGCCATCATCAGCCACGATCGCCGCGCGCGGTTCTCGAATGGTTCACGCCCGAGGCCGCCCACGCGCGCGCCGCAGCCGGCATTCAGCGCGCCGCTAGCAGGCGCGGGCCACGCTTGGCAGCGATCGGCGGCCGCGCCCGGCC
>NZ_AQOJ01000298.1:0-2049 GCF_000364685.1 Xanthomonas sp. SHU 166 | reverse complement strand
GGCAACCGCCCCGCCGCGCCGCGCTGATCCGTCCGCGGCCACGCGCTGCGCACGCCCTCGGGCCGCCCTTCGGGGCGGCCTTTTTTGTCCGCTCCACCCGGCATCGCGCATGTCGCGACGCCTTGCCGCACGACGGCGCCGTCGTCGCCGCGCGGCGCCGGCAGTCCGGCATGCCGCTCCACCCCTGACCGTACAATGCTCCCTATGGATATCTTCAAAGTCTTCACCCTCGAAGCCGCGCACCGCCTGCCCAACGTGCCGCCCGGCCACAAGTGCGCGCGCCTGCACGGGCATTCGTTCCGCATCGAGCTGCACGTCAGCGGCGAGCCTGGCGCCGAGAGCGGCTGGGTGATGGATTTCGGCGACATCAAGGCGGCGTTCCGCCCGCTCTACGACCAGCTCGACCACCATTACCTCAACGACATCGAGGGCCTGGACAATCCCACCAGCGAGCGTCTGGCGGTGTGGATCTGGGACCGGCTCAAGCCGGTGTTGCCGCTGCTGAGCGAAGTGGTGGTGCACGAAACCTGCACCTCCGGCTGTCGCTATCGCGGGCCGGGTTGAACAAGGCCGGGAATGGGGAGTGGGGATTCGGGAACCGTAAGGGCGGCACCGCGCCGGCTGAGGGTTTGCGTGCTGCCCGCCTTGCGTCGTTGCGCGCATCTGGCGCTTTCCAGGCCCGCAGAGGCGTCCGGCAAGGGCTGGCGGAATTGCGCCAAGTAATTGATCAGAAAAGCAGTTTGAACGAATCCTGAGCGGCTTCAGAAAATTTTGTTGCATCGCAGCAGAATGAGCGTATGTTGCACTGCAACAGCAGTCGGCATTCCAACGGAGTTGCATGATGTCCGCTCAATTCAACGATCAGTTCAGCAGCTACACCCAGCAGTTCGCCGCCGCCGCGGCGCGTGCCAACCGCCTGGCGCTGGAGAGCGCCGAGAGCGTGTTCGGCGTGCAGTTGAAGACCTTCGAGAAGAACGTGTCGGCCACCACCGGCTTCCTCGGCGAGCTGACCGAGGCGCGCGATCTGGGCACCGTGCAGGCGCTGTGGCCGAAGGGCCTGCAGATCGCCCGCGACAACTTCGAGCGGCTTGCCACGGCCAACCAGGAAGTGTTCGGCCTGGGCCTGAAGGCCTCCGAAGCCATCGGCCAGCTCGCCAAGCACCAGTTCGAAGCGGCGACCGAGCAGGCCGCGCCGAAGGCCAAGCCCGCCGCCAAGTAACACTAGTTTTCGACGTCGCTGCGGTTCGCCGCCCGACGCACGCTCGGTCTGCATGGGTCCCTCCCCCCGTGCAACCCAAGGCCCGGTAGATCCCTCCCTCTACCGGGCCTTTTTTATGGGCGGGATTCGGGAGTGGGGATTCAGGATTGGTTGATCGCGTGCGTCTTGGCGTTCCTGTCTTTCCTGATGAGAGAGGCTTCAGCTCCGGTGCTTTGCCAGAAGCCGGTAGATCGCCTCTTCGACCGGGCTTCTCCATGCGCTTGCTTCGGGAGTGAAACCCGGCATTCGGGATCAGCCCATCTTGCGGATCCTGGACGCCCTGCTCTTGTGGGAGGGGCTTCAGCCCCGACGCGGCATCGGTCAGGCGTCGGGACTGAAGTCCCTCCCACAAAAGCCGGCAGCGCAGTGCCACCGGCAGTTGCTCAGCCCGGCGACATGCCCGCCCACGGCTGCAATTCCGCTGCCAACTGCTCGGCCTGCGGTTGCGGCCGGTACGGCAGGCGCCCCCAGCACGGCATCGGCAACCGCGCGCGCAGCATCGCCATGTTGTCGTCGATGCGCTCCATCGCCGGGTCGATCTCGTTGCCGATCCAGCCGATGCACTGCAGGCCATCGGCGGCGATCGCCGCGGCGCTGAGCCGGGCGTGGTTGAGGCAGCCCAGGCGCAGGCCGACCACCAGCACTACAGGCAGCCGCAGCGCGCGCGCCAGATCGGCCTGGTCCAGCGTCGCCGACAGCGGCGCCGCCCAGCCGCCCACGCCTTCCACCACCACCACGTCGGCCTGCGCGCGCAGGCGTTCGAACGCGGCCGCGATCGGCGCCAGCTCCAG
>NZ_AQOJ01000297.1:0-990 GCF_000364685.1 Xanthomonas sp. SHU 166 | reverse complement strand
GGATTGAGATCGTCATAGGCCGGCCGCGGCGCGCTCGCCTCCTGCAGCGCCAGCGCGTCCTCGTTGCGCCAGCCGTCGGCCTCGCGCGCGCAACCGCTGGCCACCGGCTTCATGCCCACCGCGCGCTGGCCGCGCGCGCGCAGGGCGTGCAGCAGCGCGGTGCTGGCGATGGTCTTGCCGATGCCGGTATCGGTGCCGGTGACGTAGAAGGCGGGAACAGCCATGCGAAACCCTGTCGGTTGGCCGGCGGGACGCGCGGCGGCGCGCAGGATAGCCGGGTGCGTCGCGCGCGTCAGCCGCCGCGGTGCCGGCGGACGCAGCGCGCTGCTAGACTCGCGCGATGTTCGCCTCGTCCTCGCTCACCGGCAGCAAGCCGGAACAGTACGCCCAGTTGCTCGACCAGGCCCGTGCCCTGGTCGCCGGGGAGCCCGACCGCATCGCCAATGCCGCCAACCTGGCTGCGCTGGTGTATCACGCGCTGCCGCGGCTGAACTGGGTCGGTTTCTACTTCTACGACGGCAAGGAACTGGTGGTCGGCCCGTTCCAGGGCCTGCCCGCGTGCGTGCGCATTCCGCTGCACAAGGGCGTGTGCGGTGCGGCCGCCAGCAGCGGCCAGACCCAGCGCATCGACGACGTGGAGGCGTTCCCCGGGCACATCGCCTGCGATGCGGCCTCGCGATCGGAACTGGTGGTGCCACTGCTGCGCGACAGTGCGCTGGTCGGCGTGTTCGACCTGGACAGCCCCGACCTCGCCCGCTTCGACGCCGACGACCAGCGCGGCCTGGAAGCGATCGCCCAGGTCTTCGTCGACAGCCTGCGATGAGTACCACCAAGCTGCGCAACATCGGCCCCAAGAGCGCGGCCTGGCTGCGCCAGGTCGGCGTGCGCACGCAGCAGGACCTGGAGGCGGCCGGCGCGGTCGGCGCCTTCGTCAGGGTCAAGCGCGCCGGCTTCAAGCCCAGCCTCAACCTGCTGTATTCGCTGGAAGGC
>NZ_AQOJ01000296.1:0-2827 GCF_000364685.1 Xanthomonas sp. SHU 166 | reverse complement strand
CAGCGGCTGCCACTGGCAGGAACTGTCCGAGGCACGCCGCGCGCAGTTGCTGGGCGAACTGGAGATCGCAACGGCCGCGCTGCCGGCGCAGCGCGGCCTGCCGGTCGCCGGGCCGGTGGCGACCACCCACTTCGACCGCGACGACACGCGCGACGACGACGCTGCCGACGGCGCCTACGCGCAGGACACGCACGACACGCCGATGGGCGACCAGCACGGCGACGACGACGGCCACGGCACTCACGCCGACTGAGCCGCGCGGGCGGCGGCGATCGCGTACAATCGCGCCGCTTCAAGGTGACCCGCCGGCTCCGGCCAGCGGGTTGAAACGGGAAGCCGGTGCGTCTTGCGACAAGGCCGGCGCTGCCCCCGCAACGGTAAGCGATCCGCGCTGACGACCTGCGCCACTGTGCCCTGGGCATGGGAAGGCGTCGCAGCCGGGAGGTCCGCCTCCCCGATCGCGAGTCCGGAGACCGGCCTTGCAGTTCACTGGTTGCGATGCGGAGGGCGTCGCGGCGTGCCGCGCCGTGTCCGGCGCCGTCCGCTTGCACCTTCCGTTCGCGACTCCCTTGCCGTCACAGCGCGCAGCCGCGCGCCGGAGTTGCCACCCATGTCGTCCCGCCTGCTTTCGGTCGCGATCGCGTCCGCCCTGTCCCTGCCCGCGCTGGCCCACGCCGCCGATGCCGCCACCGACCTCGACCAGGTCCTGGTCACCGCCACCCGCACCCAGATCTCGGTGGAGGACAGCGTGGTGCCGGCGCAGGTCATCGACCGCGCCGAGATCGAGCGCAGCCAGGCCACCTCGCTGGCGCAACTGCTGCAGGGCCGCGCCGGCATCGGCGTCTCCAACCAGGGCGGCCTGGGCAAGCTGACCACGCTGAACCTGCGCGGCAGCGAGTCGGACCATGTGCTGGTACTGGTGGACGGCGTGCGCATCGGCTCGGCCAGCGCCGGCCTGGCCGCGTTCCAGGACCTGCCGCTGAGCCAGATCGAGCGCATCGAGATCGTGCGCGGGCCGCGCTCGAGCCTGTACGGCTCCGACGCGATCGGCGGCGTCATCCAGATCTTCACCCGCCGCGGCGGCCAGGGCTTCCAGCAGAACCTGAGCCTGGGCGGCGGCAGCCACGGCCTGCGCGAGGCCGGCGCCGGCTTCAGCAACCGCGGCGAGCGCGGCTGGCTGGCCGTGCAGGGCGGCTACCAGAAGACCGACGGCATCAATGCCTGCAACGGCTCGGCCACGCTGTTCGCCGGCTGCTTCGTCGACCAGCCCGACCGCGACGGCTACCGCAACGTCTCGCTGAGCGCGCGCGGCGGCTACGCGCTGACCGACACGCTGCGCGTCGAAGGCCAGGCGCTGAACATCGACAGCCGCAACGAGTACGACGGCGACGCGCTGTTCGCCGGCAACGAGGCCGACAACACCCAGCAGGTGTTCAGCGGCAAGCTCGACTGGACGCCCTCCGATCGCCTGCACCTGGCCGCGCAACTGGGCCGCAACGTCGACGACGCCGACAGCTACTACCGTGCGCCGGGCGCACGCACCCGCAGCTTCGTCAGCACCTTCGACAGCCGCCGCGACACCGCCGCGCTGCAGGGCGACATCACCCTGGCCGAAGGCCATCTGCTCAGCGTCGGCAGCGACTGGCAGCGCGAGCACGTCGCCAGCAGCACCGCCTTCGACGTCGACAGCCGCGACAACACCGGCGTGTTCGCCGAGTACCAGGGCCGTTTCGGCGCGCAGCAGGTGCAGGCCAGCGTGCGCAGCGACGACAACGAACAGTTCGGCGAGCACACCACCGGCAGCCTCGGCTGGGGCCTGGCGCTGGACCATGGCCTCAAGCTCACCGCCAGCGTCGGCACCGGCTTCAAGGCGCCGACCTTCAATGACCTGTACTACCCGTTCGCCGGCAATCCGGAACTGAAGCCGGAGCGCTCCAAGAGCGGCAACCTCGGCATTGCGCAGTATGCCGACAGCTGGAACTGGACCTTCAACGCCTACGAGACCCGGGTGAAGGACCTGATCTCCTACGACGCGGTCAGCTTCCTGCCGGTCAACGTGGACGAGGCGCGCATCCGCGGCGCCGAACTGACCGGCTATGCGCTGCTGGCCGGCTGGGAACTGTCGGCGCAGCTGAGCCATACCGACCCGCGCAACCGCAGCGATGGCGGCAACCGCGACAACTGGCTGGCGCGCCGCGCGCAGAACACCGCGCGCCTGGACGTAGACCGCGGCATCGGCCCGGTCAAGCTCGGCGTCAGCGTGTTCGGCAGCGGCCACCGCTTCGACGACGCGGCCAACCGCGTGCGCCTGGCGGGCTACGGCACCGTCGACCTGCGCGCGGAGTACGCGTTCACCCCGGACTGGACGCTGCAGGCCAAGGCCAGCAACGTGTTCGACCGCGACTACCAGACGGTGAACTGGTACAACCAGCCGGGTCGCGAATACGCGCTGACCCTGCGCTACGCGCCGGCGGCGCGCTGACGCCATGCGTCGCGCTGCGCCGGAAGGCATGGCGCGACGCGACAGCTCAGACATCACACGCGTCTTTTTCGTAGGAGCTGCTTCAGCCGCGATGGGCTTTCCCGGGGAAGCCTGTCGCGGCTGAAGCCGTTCCTACGAAAGGCGGCATGTGCGAACACAGCGGATGTAGATGCGCGCATTCTCAAAGCAGACATGCGCGACGCACGCGCACTTGGTCGCTCGCGATCAGGCCGCTGGCTGCCGAACGCAAACAGCCTTCCTCGTGCTCATGCATCGCGGCACAAACCTGACAGTTCAGCGACCGCTACGCGCCCGGACCCTCACCCCAACCCCTCTCCCGGGGGG
>NZ_AQOJ01000295.1:0-1512 GCF_000364685.1 Xanthomonas sp. SHU 166 | reverse complement strand
CTCGGCGGCGCTCTCGCTGGCCGGCCGCTCGGCCGCTGCCGTCGGGCCGAGGGCGCCCAGCGATAGGCACAGCGCCGCCAGCAGGGCGATGCCGGAGCGGGGCCGGCGCCTGCCGCAGGATGGGGACAGTGGTTCGGCGGGACGTAGGCGGGGGGCGAGGAGTCGGGCCGACATCATCGAGATCTCGTCGTGGATGGAAGAAACCCGCGGCGCGTGGCCGAGGGCACGATGGCCCAAGTGTGCGCGCCGCCTGCGCCAACGCATGGCGCTGTATCGCTGTTGCTGTTGCTGTTGCTGTTGCTGTTGCCTTTGCCTTTGCCTTTGCCTTTGCCTTTGCCGATTCCCGATTCCCGATTCCCGATTCCCGATTCCCGATTCCCGGCCTTTTGCCGCACCGCACATTGCCAATGACACCGGTTTACCATATACAACGGCGCAACGCGCTGTCGATGCGCGGCGCAGCAATTCCGATCCCCCACATTCCTTGCGGAGATGCCCTTGAGCCTTCCTTCCGGCCCGTCGCAGACGCCACCGCCCGCGTTGGCCGACATCGCGGCCCGCTTCGTCCAGGCCCGTCGCCAGGGCCGCGCGTTGCCCGATTTCCCCGGTGTCATCCCCGACGATCTGGAGACCGCCTATCGCGTGCAGGACCTGGCGATCGCGCAATGGCCGGACCGCGTGGTCGGCTGGAAGGTCGGCTACATCGCCCCCGAGCGTCGCGACCACTCCGGGGACGAGCGCCTGCTGGGCCCGATCTTCGCGGCTGCGCTGTGGAATGCTACCGGTGGAACAACGAACATCCCGGTGTTCGACGGCGGCTTCGGCGCGGTCGAGGCCGAGTACGTACTGCGCCTGGACGCGGACGTGCCGGCCGACCAGTTGCACTGGACTCCACAGCAGGCTGCGCAGGTGCCGGCGACGCTGTTCGTCGGGGTCGAGGTGGCGAGCAGCCCGCTGGCCACCATCAACCAGCTGGGGCCGCGCGTGGTGATCTCCGATTTCGGCAACAACAACGGCCTGCTGCTGGGGCCGCAGGTGCCGGACTGGACCGCGCTGGACGAGACCGCGCTGCGCGCCGAGACCTGGATCGAGGGCCAGTGCGTGGGCACCGGTGGCGCCACGCTGTTGCCGGGCGGCCTGCGTGCGGCGTTCGCGTTCGCGCTGGCGCGCTCGGCCAGGCGTGGCCGGCCGCTGCGCCGCGGCGAGCTGATCGCCACCGGCAACGCCACCGGTATCCACGACATCGCCATCGGCCAGCAGGCGACGATCCGCTTCGACGGCTACGGCGAACTTCACTGCAAGGCGGTCGCGGCCTAGGCTGGCGACGGCAATGACGCGCGGGAGGGCGCAGCATGATCACTCGTAGACGATTCCTGGGCGCGGGCCTGACCGCGGCGGCCGCGGCCGGCGTGCCGCTGGGTGCGCTGGCGCAGGCCGGCGGTAGCGGTACGCGCCTGCTCACCGCCACCGACGTGCACGTGGCCGACTACCCCACCGTGGAGGCGGTGCGCT
>NZ_AQOJ01000294.1:0-2674 GCF_000364685.1 Xanthomonas sp. SHU 166 | reverse complement strand
CCGGCGGCCGCCTGCGCCTGCGCGAGTATCACTCCGGCCAGCTCGGTCGCGAGGCGGAGGCGATCGACATGGCGCGCTTCGGCGCCATCGACATCACCCGCGTGTATTCCGGCGCGCTGAACAACGCCTTCCCGCTGACCCAGGCGCTGTGCCTGCCGTACGTGTTCGACTCGGTGGCGCACCTGCGCCGCGCGATCGACGGCCACGTCGGCGACAGCATCCTGCGCAGCTTCGAACAGCGCGACCTGGTCGGGCTGGCGATCTACGACTCCGGCGCGCGCTGCTTCTACAACACCAAGCATCCGCTGCGGCAGCCCAAGGACCTGCACGGGCTCAAGCTGCGCGTGGCGAACTCGGACATCTTCCTCAAGCTGATGCGCATGCTCGGCGCCAACCCCACGCCGATGTCGCTGGGCGAGACCTTCTCGGCGATGGAAACGCACATGATCGACGGCGCCGAGAACAACATGCGCAGCTTCCAGTCCAGCCGTCACTTCGAGGCTGCGCACTACTGGTCGCAGAGCGATCACTCCTACGCGCCGGACGTGCTGGTGATGTCCCGGCGCAGTTTCGAGACGCTGACGCCGGACCAGCGCGCGCTGGTGCTGGAGACGGCGCGGCAGTCGGTGACGGTGATGCGCCGGCTGTGGGATGCCTCCGAGGCGCAGGCGCGGCAGCAGGTGATCGACTACGGTGTGGCCATCAACGAGGTGGACATGCCGGCCTTCCGCAAGGCCGCCGCGCCGCTGCTGGCCGAGTACCGGCAGCAGCCGGAGATCGAAGCCCTCTACCGCCGCATTCGCGATTTCGCCTGAGTCCATGCCGATGACCGACCACGCCCCCGCCCTCCCGGTGCCGCCGCTGCAGCGGCTGCTGGACCGGATCGCCAACCTCGCCATCGGCACCGCCGCCGCCGCCCTGCTCGGGCTGGTGGTGGTGCAGGGCTGGCAGGTGTTCACCCGCTACGTGCTCAACGACTCGCCGAGCTGGACCGAGCCGGTGACGCTGCTGCTGCTGAGCACGGCGATGAGCCTGGGGGCCGCCGCCGGCGTGCACACCCGCCGCCACTTCGGCTTCTTCTTGCTGGCCGAGACGCTGCACGCCAACCTGCGCCGCGTCATCGACCTGGTGCGCCCGCTGCTGGTGGCCGCCATCGGTGCGGTGATCGCGTGGTGGGGCGCGGTGCTGCTGCTGGACGGGCTGGACATCAAGATGGCCGGCGCGCAGATGCCGCAGAGCATCAACTACCTGCCGCTGTCGATCGGCGGCGCGCTGATGAGCGTGTTCGCGCTGTACCAGGCCTGGCGGGTGCTGCGCCCGGGCACCACCATGGGGAGGAACTGAGCATGGCCATCGCCATCCTGTTGGGATTGTTCGTGGTACTGCTGCTGATCGGCGTGCCGGTGGCATACGCGCTGGGCACGGCCGCGCTGGCCACGCTGCTGTATCTGGACCTGCCGGCGGTGGTGCTGGTGCAGCAGATCTCCGCCGGCAGCGGCTCGGCGTCGCTGATCGCGATCCCGCTGTTCATCTTCGCCGGCGAACTGATGCTGCGCGGCGGCATCTCCGACCGCCTGATCGCGCTGGCGTCCTCACTGGTCGGGCGCATGCGCGGCGGCCTGGGCCAGGTCAGCGTGCTGTCCTCGCTGTTCTTCGGCGGCGTGTCCGGCTCGGCCATCGCCGACGTCTCGGCGGTCGGCGGCACCATGATTCCGCAGATGATCAACCGCGGCTACGACCGCGACTACGCGGTCAACGTCAGCATGACCGCGGCGCTGGTGGCGCTGCTGGTGCCGCCCTCGCACAACCTGATCCTGTTCTCGGCCGCGGCCGGCGGCGGCCTGTCGATCGCCGACCTGTTCGCGGCCGGCATCGTCCCGGCGCTGCTGATGACCGCGGCGATGATGCTCACCGGCTACGCGGTGGCGCGCTCGCGCGGCTACGGCACCGAGGCATTCCCGGGCTGGCGCGCGGTGGCGCTGCGCCTGGTCGGGGCGCTGCCGGGCCTGGGCCTGGTCGCGCTGATCTTCATCGGCATCCGCGCCGGCATCTTCACCGCGGTGGAGAGCGCGGCGATCGCGGTGGTCTATGCGTTGCTGGTCACCGCGCTGCTGTACCGGCAGCTGCGCTGGGCCGAGTTCTTCGGCGCGGTGACGCATGCCGCGCGCACCACCGGGGTGATCCTGTTCGTGATCGCCACCGCGGCGGTGTTCGGATGGCTGCTGGCCTACCTGCAGGTGCCGGCGGCGGCGGTGCACTTCCTGCAGTCCATCGCCCACAGCCAGCACACGGTGCTGCTGATGATCGTGGTGATGCTGCTGCTGCTGGGCATGTTCATGGACCTGGCGCCGAAGATCCTGATCTGCACGCCGATCTTCCTGCCCGTAGCCAAGGCCTACGGCATCGACCCCATCCATTTCGGCCTGGTGATGGTGCTGGCCGGCGGCATCGGCCTGATCACCCCGCCGGTGGGCTCGGTGCTGTTCATCGGTACCTCGATCGGACAGATCACCGTGGCCCAGAGCATGCGCACCATCTGGCCGTTCTGGCTGGCGGCGCTGTGCGTGCTGCTGATCGTGGCGTTCTTCCCGGAGCTGTCGCTGTGGCTGCCGCGCGCGCTGCGCGCCTGAGCCGGCCCGGCGGCGCCGGCTCGCGCCAGGCGGGTGACCGCGGG
>NZ_AQOJ01000293.1:0-1985 GCF_000364685.1 Xanthomonas sp. SHU 166 | reverse complement strand
TGGCGAACGGATTGAGCGGGCGCCCGGCAGCGGCGTAGGACGCCGGGCCGTTGGCGGCCGGCAGGCCGTTGTCGTACTGGCCCGCCTCGCGCGCCTGCGCCGCCAGTGCGGCGCGGAAGTAGCTCTCGGCCTTGCGGTTCTTGCCGGCGCTGCGGTACACGCGGCCGGCGGCGCCAAGCACCTGCGGCGAATCCGGCGCCTGCGCCAGCGCGCGCTGCAGGTAGTCCTCGGCGCTGTGCAGGTCGCGCAGCGCGGCGGCGGTGTTGGCCGCGGCGATCAAGGTGTCCAGGTCGTTGGGCGACTGCTGCAGTTGCTGCTGGTACAACACCAGCGCCTGGCGCTGGTCGCCGGCGGCGGCGTACAGCCGTGCCAACGCGGCCACCGCCTGCGGATCCTGGTTCTGCTGCGCCAGCAGCGGCGCCAGCGCGTCGTAGGCGGCTTCGAGGTTGCCGAGTTCGCGCAGGGCATCGACCTGGCGCAGCACGTAGCCGCTGCGCAGCGCCTGGTAGCGGCGCTGCTGCTCGGCGCTCATGTCGCTGTCGCGCAACTGGCGCAGGGTCGCCGCCAGTTCCGCGTCCTGGTGCGCGCGCAGCAGCACGCCGGCGTATTGCAGGCGCGCCTCGGTGGAGGGGTTCTGCGCGACCAGGCGCTGCGCCAGGGTTAGCGCGCGCTGGTTGCTGCCGATGTCGGCATAGGCGCCGGCCATCGCCGCCAGCAGTGCCGGCTGTTCCAGCGCGTCGCCCAGCGCGGCCTCGGTGCGGCCCAGCAGCAACTGCGCTTCGCCACCGCGGCCCTGCTGCTGCAGCAGGCGCGCCGTGGCCGCCTGCTGTTCGACCCAGGCGGTGTTGCGCAGCGCGCTCATCTCGGCGGTGCGGGCATTGGCCGGAATGCGTTCCAGGCTGGCGTAGGCGCTGGCCCAGTCGCCGCGTTCCTGCGCGAGCAGCGCATTGGCGTACAGCGCCTCGGGCATGTCGCCGTGCACTGCGAGCAGGCCGTCCATGACGCTGCGCGCCTGGTCCGGACGCCCGGCCTGCTGGTACAGGCGCGCCAGGTCCAGCCGCACCCACGGATCGCCCGGGTTGTCGACCATCGCCTTTTCCAGCTCGCTCTGCGCGGTGACGGTGTCGCCGGCCTCCAGCGCCTGCTGCGCGCGGGCGCGCTGCAGGTTGGCTTTCAGCGCGGACTCGCCGCCGGCCTGCTGGCGCTGCGCCGGGCTGAGCCTGGCGAACAGCGCATTGGCCTCGTTGGCGCGGCCCTGGCGGCTGTACAGGGCGATCAGGCCCTGCAGCGCGCCGGCATCGTCGGCATGCAGGTGCAGCGCCTCGCGGTAGCTCTTTTCGGCGGCGGCGGCATCGCTGGCCGACTGCAGGTCGCCCAGCAACGCGTAGCCGGCGGCCTCCTCGGGCTTGAGCTTGACCGCCTGCTGGACCAGGCGCAGCGCGGCGTCGGTGTCGCCGCGGGTGCGCGCGGCCTGCGCCTGCTGCAGTTGCAGCCAGTAGCGCGCGCTGTCCAGCGCGCTGCGCCACTTGCCGTTGGCGGCCGCGGCCGGGCGCAGCAGTTCCTGCGCTTCGCCGAAGCGCTGCTGGCGCAGCCGCACCGAGCCCAGGCCACCGAGCGCCTCGGCATCGCGCGGACGCGCGCGCAGCACCTGCGCGAAGCGCTGTTCGGCCAGCGCCAGGTTGCCGGCGTTGAGCGCCTTGAAGCCTTCGCCCAGCTGTTCGCCGGCCGGATCGCCGCCTTGCGCGCGGCGCTCCTGCAGTTGCGCGGCCTTCTTGGCGATCTCGGCATCGTTCGGATTGGCGGCCAGGAACGCCTGGTACAGCGGCGCATCGGCGGGGCCGGCATTGAGCCACAGCAGCGCCTGGCGCCAGCCGGCACGCGCGGGACCGGCGACATCGGCGCGCTTGCTCAGCGCGGCGAGCTGGGCGATGCCCTCGCGCCGCGACGGTTCCCGGTAGGTCTGCACCTGCGCCAGCGCCAGCGCC
>NZ_AQOJ01000292.1:0-1612 GCF_000364685.1 Xanthomonas sp. SHU 166 | reverse complement strand
GCTGCGCGGCAGCCAGGCGGCGCAGGCCGTCGCGTGCGCCGTCCCAGCCCTGCGGGGTGCCGGCCAGCGCCTGGTAGTACTCCAGCGCCAGCGAGTCCGGCGGGCCCTTGCCGTCGAACAGCGCCTGGTAGGCGCGCACCGCGTCCACGTAGCGGCCGGCGGCGGCGGCGCGGCGCGCGTTGCGCAGGTCGATGTTATCGCCGGTGCCGCCGATCGACATGGCCAGGCGCTGGGTCTGCGGCGCCTGCGGATGCGCCTTCTGCAGTTGCGCCAGGCGCTTGCGCGCGTCGGTCTGGCGACCCTGCGCCAGATCGATCTGGGCCAGGCCGAGCAGGGCGTCGGGCTGGTTCGGGTCGACCCGCAGCAGCTTGCGCCAGGCATCGGCGGCGAGATCGTCGCGGCCCTGGTCGTGCCAGTAGTTGCCCTGGCTGACCAGTTGCTGGGTGGCGTCGGCGTTCTGCGCGTGCGCGCTGCCGGCGAGCAGGCACAGGTCGATCATGCCGGCCAGGTACAGGGGTTTGAGGTTCATGCGGAGCATTGGGTTCTCCAGGCGGGCTGCAGCGCGCCGTCTGCGGAAAAGCGGTAGCGGTTGTCGAGCCAGGCGCGTCCGAACAGGATCAGCACCCGGTCGTAGTAGGGAAGCCGTGCCGCGGCGGCGTCGCCGGGCGCGGGAATGCGTTGCGCCTGCGCCTGGAGCAGCGCCGGTTCGCGCAGCGCGCTCAGGTACGGCAGCATGGCCGCGGCGAAGCCGGGCGGCGCCTGGCCGCTGCCGACGCCCTGGCGGCTGTCGATCTTCTCGTCGAGACGGCCCTGCGCGCGCAGTTGCTGCAGCGGGCCGGACAGGTCGTCGAGCAGCGCCTTGCGCAGCGGATCGGCGGCATCGAGCATGCCGGCCCACAGGTACACGCGGATGGCGTCGTAGCTGCCGATCGCGCCCTTGTCGGGGTCGACGCCGAACGCGCGGCCGTCCCAGGCGGTCCAGTCCGGCGCGAAGCCGACCGGCGCGCTGTCGCGCAGCATCCGTGCGCTGCGCGTGGCCAGGCCGGCCCACGGCCCCTTCGGATCGACCGCGGCGAAGCGCCGCAGCAACTGCAGCGGCAGGTAACTGGGGTTGAGCGTCCAGCGTTGCGGCCTGACGAACCCCTTGGCCGCCGGCAGCAGCATGCTGCCGAACCCGGGCAGCTCGGCCAGCTCGGTGCGTCGCACCAGCGCCAGCATCTGCAGACCGGCCTGGGTGTAGCCGGGCCGTTGCCACAGGCGCCCGGCCTCGAGCAGCACGTAGGCGATCCACAGGTCGGCGTCGCTGGCGCTGTTGCCGTCGAGCACGCGCCAGCTGCCGTCGCTGGCGCGGCCCCACAGCCAGGCCGGCAACACCTGCTGCGGGCGGCCGCCGCACAGGTTGTGCCGGGTCCAGCCGAGCACGCGTTCGAACAGCACCTGGTCGTTGGCCACCAGCGCGAAGAACAGCGCGTAGGACTGGCCTTCGGAGGTGCTGCGCTGGTCGGCGTGCTGGAAATCGATCACCCGCCCGCTGGCATCGAGGTGCTTGCCGACGAACGCGGTCCACTCGCGCCACGGCGCGCAGGCCGGCGCCGCCGCCAGCGCGGCGCGC
>NZ_AQOJ01000291.1:0-669 GCF_000364685.1 Xanthomonas sp. SHU 166 | reverse complement strand
GGCGGTCGCCTTACAGCGCGCTGGCCGGGCGCACCTGCAGAACCGCGTTCTCCGCGGCGCAGTCGCCTGCCGGCATCCGCCCGGTCGCGCGGGCGGCGGCGATCTCTCCGCGCGCCGCGGCCAGATCGGCGCTGAAGGTCGCGTCGTCGTGCAGCCGCGCCACCGTAGCCGCGCCCATGAAGCGGCCGGCGAGCACGTCGCTCTGCCAATGCACGTTGCACACCAGCCGGCTCTCGCCGTAGTTGCGGCCGCGCGCGATCAGCGCAGTGGCGCGCTCGGGCGCGATCTCGCTCAGGATCAGCGCCCAAGCCCAGCCGATGGCGCTGTGTCCTGAGGGATAGGAGCCGCTCTGGCGCAGGTCGTCGAGATCGCCCGGGGTGCACACCGCCTGCGCGTTGCGCAGGAACGGCCGTGCGCGCTGGTACCGGCGCTTGGCCGCCTTGGTGGCGGCACTGGCGTCGATGCGGCTGCGTTCCAGCAAGGTGTACAGATGCGGGGTGCGCTGCGCATCGATCGCCACGCCCAGCGCGCAGGCGAACTGGCCGGCACCGTTCGGGAAGCTCAGGTCGGCATCGCGCGCGGCCTGCTGCCAGCGCGCGCTGCCGCGCAGGGCCAGCGCCTCGCGGTTGACCCCCAGGTCCAGCGCGTCGCCGGGCGAGTCGGCCGCCA
>NZ_AQOJ01000290.1:0-3132 GCF_000364685.1 Xanthomonas sp. SHU 166 | reverse complement strand
CGAGTGGCCGGCGCCGGAGGCGGGCCTGTTCGCCTACGCCCGCGCGATGCTGCACTGGCAATCGCGCACCCGCTTCTGCGGCGTGTGCGGCGGCACCATCGCGTTGCAGCGCGGCGGCTTCCTGGGCGTCTGCACGCAGTGCGCCAGCGAACACTATCCGCGGGTGGATCCGGCGGTGATCGTCGCGGTCAGCGATGGCCGGCGTCTGCTGCTGGGGCGCCAGGCGAGCTGGCCGGCGCGGCGCTACTCGGTGATCGCCGGCTTCGTCGAGCCCGGCGAATCGCTGGAACAGACGGTGGCGCGCGAGGTGGCCGAAGAAACCCAGGTGCGGGTGCGGCCGGGCAGCTGCCGTTACTACGGCGCGCAGCCGTGGCCGTTTCCTGGCGCGCTGATGCTGGGCTTCAGTGCGCAGGCGGAGGCGGACACGCCGCAGGTCGACGGCGAACTGGAAGACGCGCGCTGGTTCGAGCGCCAGGAGGTCGGCGCCGCGCTGGCGCGCCTGGCGGCGCAGGGCGACAGTGCCGACGATGGCCACGGCCTGCGTCTGCCGCCACGCATCTCCATCGCCCGCGCGCTGATCGAGGATTGGTACCGGCACGGCGCGCCGGCTTGACCGCGCCGGCACGTTCCGTGCACCCGCTTCAGAACGGTCCCGGAGGACCTGCATGTTCACGACCCTCGTCGCTGTGATCGTCGCCCTGGTGCTGGGCCATGTCGCGCCCGGCATGGTGGCCTCGTTGCGCCGCTTCGACGCCTTCGGCGACTGGCTGAGCTGGCTGGACACGCATGCCGGCGAGGGCAGCGCCTGGCGCGGCCGGTATGGCATCGCGCTGGCGCTGCTGCCGCCGCTGCTGCTGGTCGGCCTGCTGCAGTGGCTGCTGGCGGCGCCGCACCTGGGCCTGCTGACCCTGCTGTTCGGGATCGTGGTGCTGGCCTTCAGCTGGGGCCCGCGCGACCTGGACACCGACGTCGAGGCGATCATCGACGCCGATGACGCCAGCGCGCGGCGCCTGGCGGTGGCGCACCTGCAGGCCGATGGCGGGCCGCTGCGTGAGGATCCGGCCGGGCTGGTCGAGGCGGTGGCGGTCAGCGCGCTGCGCCGCTGGTTCGCGGTGCTGTTCTGGTTCCTGTTGCTGGGGCCGTTCGGTGCGCTGGGTTATCGGCTGCTGGCGCTGGCCGCGGTCGGCCCCTATGCCGCGCGGCTGCCGCCGGCGACCGCCGCCGGCGCGCGCGCATTGCTGGCGGCGCTGGAATGGCCGGTGGCGCACCTGATGACCTTCTCGCTGGCCCTGGTCGGCAATTTCGAAGCGGTGTTCGGCGCCTGGCGCGCCGCCGGCGGCAAGCGGTGGCAACTGGACACCGGCTTTCTCGGGCCGGTGGCCTGCGCCAGCGTGCGTGGCGAACTCGATGCCGAGGCGCACGACTACAGCGACGCGGGCATGGTGGTGCCGGCGCTGCGGCGCCTGCCCGAACTGCGCGATGCGATGAGCCAGGTGTGGCGGGTGCTGCTGCTGTGGCTGGTGCTGCTGGCGCTGCTGGTGATCGCCGGTTGGGTCAGCTGAGCCAGGCGCCGAGATCGCCTACGCGCAGGCGCTTGCTCGTGCCCGGTGCGAATCGCAAGGTGTTGCGTCCGGCTAGTGCGGCGCCAGCAGGGTGAACGGGAACCACGGCAGGTTGCGCGCGATCCAGTAGCCCGGCAGCGCGACCAGCCAGAAATTCGGCCGCGAGACCACGCTCACGACTGGCGCAAACCAGGCCGCGCGCCAGCCGGCCTTCCAGGCGATCAGGCCCGGCAACACGGCCAGGCCCAGCATCGCGCCGGGATTCATCGCGAACGCGCCGACCGGGTCCAGGTGCACCAGCGCATGCAGGGCGCGGGTCATGCCGCAGCCCGGGCAGTAATAGCCGGTGAGCGTATGGAACATGCACGGTGCGAACGGGTTGTTCGCGGCATTGGGATCGAAGCGGTACAACAGCGTGGCGCCGCCGGCCGCGAATGCGGCGGCGGCGCCCAGGCACGCCCGTTGTTGCCAGGCGCGCACGCCGATCAGCTCGCGTGCTGGATCTGCTGCATGTAGTCCATGTAGCTCTGCATGCCGCCGGTGGCGACCATGACGGCATTGATCAGCAGGCCGATGATGGCCAGTGCGGTGGTCACCCAGCACCAGGTCTTGGCGGTGTTGGAGGCGCGGCGCGCGCCTTCCAGGTCGCCCTGGTTGAGCAGGCCGTTGACCTTGCTGGAGAACACGATGGCGACGATGCCGGTGATCAGCGCCGGGCAGCACAGGCAGAAGCCGAGCACCGTCGAGATGATCGCCCAGGCCAGGTGGTTGGGAACCGGGCCGGGGACGCCGGAGGCGGGAGGCGGCGGGGGCGCGACGGGGCTGACGGTACTCATGTGGATCTCCTGGATGGGTGGTGCACGGCAGTCGGTGAGTCTAGACGAGTCGCTGCGGTGCGGAGGTGGCGGGCCGTCAGTGCGGCGCGAGCAGTGTGAAGGGATACCAGGGCAGATTGCGCAGCAGCGCATAGCCGAGCAGCACCCATAGCCATAATCGCGGGTCGGCGAGGATCTTCAGCAGCGGCGCGAGCGGGCGCAGGCGCAGGCCGGCGGCGTTGAGCGCCATGATCGCCAGCAGCGGCAGTGCCACCACCAGCAGGGGATTGCTGGTCCAGGCATGGGCCAGGTCCAGGTGCACCAGCGCGTGCAGGCAGCGGGTACTGCCGCAGCCGGGGCAATACAGGCCGGTGAGGGCGCGGAACGGGCAGCCCGGCAGCGGATTGCCGGGGACATTCGGATCGACCCGGCGCAGCACCACGGTGGCCACCACCGCGGCGCCGCTCAGTGCGACCAGCGGCAACCAGCGGGGCAGGGACTGCAGGCGCTGAAGGGACATGGCAGGCGGACGATCGCGTGGCCGGCCGCCGTCGCAGGCGACGGCGGCCGCGGTGCTCAGGACATGGACGACTGCTGCATCATGCCCAGGCCGCCCAGGGCGAAGAGGAAGATCAGGTACAGCACGATCAGCACCACCGAGGTGATCGCCGAGTAGATCGCCCACTTCTTGGCCTTGTCCGACGAATCGCGCGCACCGGCCACATCGCCCGCGGCGAGCTTGGTGTTGACCTGCG
>NZ_AQOJ01000289.1:0-5838 GCF_000364685.1 Xanthomonas sp. SHU 166 | reverse complement strand
ACGATGCCCAGCGGCAGACAGCAGAACAGCGTGGTCAGGATCGCCCAGACGAGGTTGTTGGACACTTGCGGTGCGGTGGTATTCATCCGTGTTACTCCGGTGGTTGGGTGGTGGAACGGGAAACGGTGGGGGTCAGTTGCCGGCCAGGCTGCCGATCGCCTCCAGCAGGATGGCCACGAAGATCCACACGACGACCAGGATCGGCGACGCGAGCGCCCACCAGCCGGCCTTGCGTGCGGCGGCGCGCGCGCCCTCGATGTCGCCGGCAGCGCGACGGCCATCCACCTGCGCGGCGTAGACGATGGACACGATGCCCAGCGGCAGGCAGCAGAACAGCGTGGACAGGATCGCCCAGACCATGTTGTTGGGCACATAGACGCCCGCGTTGGGCGCTGCTGGTGGTTCGGGCTGGTTCACTGTCCGCTCGGTCCTTCGCACTGGACGCCACGGCCTGTGGCGTCTCCCCTGCGGTTAATTTACCCGAAGCGCGTGCCCAGGGCACCTGCGCCGCACTCAGGCGGCATCGCCACGCAGCCTTCTCACCTGCGCCTCCAGCGTCTCGGCGGTGGCCTGGGCCCCGGCCACCGGCGCATCGGCGATCACCTCGATGTGGGCGCGGAAACGCCGCGGCACGCGCATGCGCCGCAGCCGCGAATCGCGCTTGCTCCACATGCTGGTCCACATGTTGCGCAGCGCCATCGGCACCACCGGCACCGCGCGCCGGGCCAGGATCTTCTCCACGCCGGACTTGAACGCGGCGATCTCGCCGTCCTTGGTCAGCGCGCCTTCGGGGAAGATGCACACCAGCTCGCCCTCGGCCAGCGCCGCGTCGATGGCGTCGAACGCGCGCTGCATCAGCTCGGGATCCTCGCGCGCCCCGGCGATCGGAATCGCCTTGGCGGTGCGGAAGATCCAGCGCATCACCGGAATGTTGAAGATGCGGTAGTACATGACGAAACGCACCGGTCGCGGGATCGCCGCGGCCAGCACCAACGCGTCCATGTAGCTGACGTGGTTGCACACGATCAGCGCCGCGCCCTCGTCGGGCACGTGGCGTTCGACGCCGTGCAGGCGCAGCCGGTACAGGGTGCGCACCATCAGCCAGCTGAGGAAGCGCATCAGGAATTCGGGCACGATGCTGAAGATCCAGATCGCCACCACCGCGTTGGCGATGGCCAGCGCCAGGAACACCTGCGGGATGCTCAGCCCGGGCATCGGGATGCGCACGCCGAACAGGTGCACCTGCTGCATCTGCAGGGCGATGCCGATCATCGCGGCCAGTACGATGAACAGCGAGTTCTGGATGTTGAGCCCGGCGATGACGCGCGATAGTTCCGCCTTCGGCGTGCGGCTCTGGATCAGCGCGAACAGCGGCACCACGAACAGGCCGGTGCACAGGCCGATGCCGACCAGGTCGAGCATGATCCGCCAGCTGCCGGCCTGGTGGACGAACTGGCCGATGCCCAGGCCGGTCTGCAGCGCGGCGCCGGGCCGGGCGAAATACAGGTCGAGCATGAAGGCGCTGATGCCGAACGCGCCCAGCGGCACCAGGCCGATTTCCACGGTGCGCCCGGACAGCTTCTCGCACAGCAACGAGCCGGTGCCGGTGCCGATCGAGAACAGCGCCAGCGCGAAGATGTACAGGTCCTGCGCGCCGCCCAGGTTGAGTTCGGCGTAGGTCGGCAACTGCGCGGTGAGCACGGTGCCGACGAACCAGAACCAGGACACGCCGAGCACGGCGTTGCGCACCGCCAGCTGGCGCCGGGTCAGGCGCATGATCGCCAGCGATTCCGGCAGCGGGTTCCAGTTGATCTTCAGCTCGGGTGCGCCGGCGTCGACCTTGGGGATGCAGCGCGCCATCAGGTTGCCGGTGACCGCCAGCGCGACCACCGCGGTGGCCGCGGCCACCGGTCCGTGGCTGCCGGCGATCTGGAAGATCAGCCCACCCAGGATCATGCCGCACAGGATCGAGATCGAGGTGCCCATCTCGACCAGGCCGTTGCCGCCGGTCAGTTCTTCCGGTTTGAGCACCGACGGCAGGATCGAGTACTTCACCGGGCCGAACAGGGTCGACTGCAGGCCGGTGCAGAACAGCGCCACCAGCAGCACCGCCATGTTCTCGGTCAGGAAGCCGACCGCGGCCAGCGACATGATGCCGATCTCCATCGTGGTGGTGATGACCACCAGCCGCGACTTTTCCAGCTTCTCGGCGATCTGCCCGGCCAGCGAGGAGAACAGGAAGTACGGCAGGATGAACAGTGCCGGCGCCAGGTTGGTGTACAGCGTGCGCTGCTCCGGGGTCACGCCCAGGTAGAACAGCAGGCCGATGATCGCCTGCCGGTACACGTTGTCGTTGAACGCGCCCAGCGACTGGACCACGAAGAACGGCAGAAAGCGGCGTTGCCGCAACAGGGCGAACTGGCTGTGGGCGGACATGCAGGCTCCTTTGCGAACGCGCGCAGCCTAGCAGGTTCACCGCGCGCGCAGGCGCGGCATGCGGCGGCCGGTGCTGGTGCTGTCGGTTGCGGCCTGCAGGGTGTCGCGCTGGGCGCGCAGCAGGGCGATGAAGGCGCGTGCGGCGGGGGTCGGATCCGGCCGCCACACGGCGTAGGTGAGGAAGCGGAAGCGCTCGCGCAATGCCACCGTGGCCACACCGTGCATGCCGGTGGCCATGGTCTGCGGCACCACCGCCAGGCCCAGGTCCTCGGCCACCAGTTGCCGCTGCAGGTCGGCGTGGGTGACCTCGTACTGCAGGCGCTGGCGCAGGCCGGCGGCGGCGAAGGCGCGGTCGATGATGCCGCGCACGCCGGCGCCGGGGATCAGCCCGGCCATCGGCGCGTCTTCCAGGTCGCGCAGGGAGACCTGGCGGCGCGTGGCGAAGCGGTTGCCGGGTGCGGCGATCAGCGCCAGCGGCTCCTCGTGCAGCAGCAGGTGTTGCGGCGGCAGCGCCACGTGCGGGCCGACCCCGACCAGGGCCACGTCGAGCCGGCCTTCGCCCAGTTCCAGCAGCAGCGCATCGCTCATGCCGGTGCGCAGGTGCACGTCCACCGCGCTGTGCGCCTCGCGGAAGCGGCGCAGCACCGCCGGCACCTGCACCGCGTTCAACGAGGAGATCTGCCCGATCTGCAGGCGCCCGCGCACCGTGCCCAGGGTCTGCGCCATTTCCTCGTGCAGGCGTTCGGCGGCGCGCAGGGTAGCGCGCGCGTTGTGCAGGAACACCTCGCCGGCGGCGGTGGCGCGCACGTGGCGCGCCCCGCGCTCGAACAGGCGCGCGCCCAGCGCCTGCTCGATCTTGGCGATCTGGTGGCTCAGCGCCGACTGCACGGTGTGGCAGCGGCGCGCGGCCGCGGTGAAGCTGCCTTCCTCGGCGACGGCGACGGCGAATTCGAGCTGGCGCAGGGTCAGCATGGCGCTGCCTGGCGCGCACGGTGGCGAGGCCGCAGCCGATCCGCGCCGGGGCTGCATGCGCCATGCGCCGTCTGTCGCAGTGCCCGCCTCATGCTGTGCGCCCGAGCCGCTTGCGCCATTGCTGGCGCAGCCACAGGCGGATGTTGTAGCGGCGCTTGCGGCTCATGAACGGGTAGCGCAGGGTGATGCCGAGCAGGCCGCGCAGCGTGTCCAGCCGCGGCGCCTGCGCGGGCAGCGCGTCGCAGCGCACCGAGATGCGGTCGCAGCCGGCGTCGTGGGTGCGGTGGATGACGTCGGCACGCATGATCAGCAGGTCGCCGACCGCGAGGTGCGGCACCACCTTGTGCGCTTCCAGGTCGAAGCCGATCTTCCAGCCGGGGCTGGCGTCGTGCAGGTCCTCGATCGCATACCAGTCGCCGATGGCGAGGGCCTCGCCCGGAAAGCGCAGCCGGAACCAGTCCAGCGTGTCGGCCTCCACGCAGCGGAAGCGCAGCGCGCCGCGGCCCTGGATGCGCTGGTGCAGCTGCGGATCCAGCCGCGCGACCACGTCGTCGGCGACGATGGCCACGTTGGCCAGGTCGGCATCGGGCTTGCGCACCGGCATGTAGCAGATCAGGTAGTTGCGGTGGTCGCCATGCAGGAAATAGCTGAAGTGGTCCAGGTGCCAGTTGAGCGCGCCGCCCGGCGCGGTCTTCGGATCGCGGTGCTGGTCGAACGGCAGACGCAGGCTTGGCGCGGCATGGCTTTCGCGGATGCGGATGGCGCAGTAGCCGAAGCGGTCGACGGCGATCGCCAGGCCCATGGCCGCGGCCACCGCCGGCACGGTGGCGGCGATGCGGGCCTGGATGCGCTGCATGTCCGCCGGCGGCAGGTCGCCGATCACGCCGTCGTGGAACTTCTCGGCGCCTTCCAGGAAGCGCAGCAGGCTGTCGGGAATGTCGCCGTCGCCCAGGAAGCCGCGGACCACCGCATACCCGTGCTGCTGCAGCGCCTCGGCGATGTCGGTGCTGGGCATGGTGCGGGTTCCTTCGGCGCGGGGGGCGGTGGTGGGGCGGCGCTCCAGTCCGGACGCCGCCTGCGTCCGAGGCGGCGGCCCTGGCAAACCGGCCGGCCTGTCGGCGCGGGAATCACGCTATCTCAAAAACAGATGGCAGTGGTGAAAAAAATGCGTTTGAAAGATCGCTGCCGCCGCCACAGACTGCGCCCCTCCCCACGATCCGGTGTCCGTCCATGGAAACGACTTCGCATCCGCCGATGCGCCGCGGCTTGGTGCTGCTGATGGCCACCGCCACCGGCCTGGCGGTGGCCAGCAACTACTACGCGCAGCCGCTGCTGGAGGTGCTGGCGCAGACCTTCGCCATCGACGTGCGCCGCGCCGGTGCGGTGGTCACCACCGCGCAGCTGGCCTATGCGGCGGGCCTGCTGTTCCTGGTACCGCTGGGCGACCGCTTCGAGCGCCGCAGCCTGATCGTCGGCCTGTACGCGCTCAGCGCGGTCGGCCTGCTGGTCAGCGCGATGGCGCACAGCTTCGCGCTGCTGCTGCTCGGCACCTTGATCACCGGCCTGAGTTCGGTGGCGGCGCAGATCCTGGTGCCGTTCGCCGCGACCCTGGCCGCGCCGCACGAGCGCGGCCGGGTCATCGGCACGGTGATGAGCGGCCTGCTGCTGGGCATCCTGCTGGCGCGCACGGTGTCCGGCCTGCTGGCCGGGATCGGCGGCTGGCACACCGTGTACTGGGTCGCGGCGGCGCTGATCCTGGTGGCCTCGGGGCTGCTGTGGCGCGGCCTGCCGCGGCACCCGGGCAACCCGCACCTGTCCTATCCGCACCTGATCGGTTCGGTGCTGGCGCTGCTGCGCGACGAGCCGGTGCTGCGCGCGCGCTCGGTGCTGGGCGGATTGCTGTTCGCCGGCTTCAGCATGTTCTGGACCACCCTGGCGTTCCTGCTGTCCGGCCCGGATTACCGTTACGGCACCGCGACCATCGGCCTGTTCGGGCTGATCGGCGCGGCCGGCGCGTTCGCCGCCAACCTGTCCGGCAAGCTGTCCGACCGCGGCGCCGGCCATCTGGTCGGCTGGGGCGGCCTGGTCATGCTGCTGCTGTCGTGGTTGCTGTTGCTCG
The DNA here is from genome assembly GCF_000364685.1 of Xanthomonas sp. SHU 166. Taxonomy (NCBI): domain Bacteria; kingdom Pseudomonadati; phylum Pseudomonadota; class Gammaproteobacteria; order Lysobacterales; family Lysobacteraceae; genus Xanthomonas; species Xanthomonas sp. SHU 166. Next base: position 311 of record NZ_AQOJ01000289.1, on the reverse strand, counting down.
ACGCGCCGCACTCGCTGTGGCTGCTGATCGCCGGCGTGGTGCTGCTGGACGTGGCGGTGCAGGGCGTGCACATCGGCAACCAGAGCGTGATCTACCAACTGGATCCGGCCGCGCGCAACCGCATCACCTCGGCCTACGTCACCTGCTATTTCATCGGCGGTGCGATCGGGTCCAGCCTCGGCACCGCGGCCTATGCCTACGCCGGCTGGCGCGGGGTGGCGCTCGGCGGTGCGGCGCTGGCGGTGGTGGCGCTGCTGTGGATGGGCCTCAGCGTGCGGCCGGGGCGGCAAGTGCCGGCGCCGGCGCCAGCG
>NZ_AQOJ01000288.1:0-4454 GCF_000364685.1 Xanthomonas sp. SHU 166 | reverse complement strand
CCCCTGCCCGGCGGGCCGCGTCGCGCGGCCGCCGGTGGAGCGCGCTCAGCCCTGCAGGGCGCGCGCGTGGAAGGCGATGTGCTCGCCGATGAAGCTGCCGATGAAGTAGTAGCTGTGGTCGTAGCCGGGCTGCACGCGCAGGGTCAGCGGGTAGCCGGCGGCCTCGGCGGCGGCCTGCAGCAACTGCGGGCGCAACTGCTTCTCGAGGAACTCGTCGCCGCCGCCCTGGTCGATCAGCAGCGGCAGACGCTCGCTGGCACTGCCGATCAGCACGCTGGCGTCGTAGGCCTGCCACTGCGTGCGGTCCTCGCCCAGGTAGGCGGTGAATGCCTTCTCGCCCCACGGCACCTGCGTGGGCGCCACGATCGGCGAGAACGCCGACACGCTGCGGTAGCGGCCGGGATTCTTCAGCGCGATCACCAGGGCGCCGTGGCCGCCCATCGAATGCCCGCTGATCGCGCGCCGGCCGTTGTGCGGGAACTGCGCCTCGATCAGCGCCGGCAGTTCCTGCACCACGTAGTCGTACATGCGGTAGTGCGCGTCCCACGGCGCCTGGGTGGCGTTGACGTAGAAGCCGGCGCCCTTGCCCAGGTCGTAACCCTCGGCGTCGGCGACGCTCTCGCCGCGCGGGCTGGTGTCGGGCGCGACCAGGATCACGCCATGCTCGGCCGCATAGCGCTGCGCACCGGCCTTGGTGATGAAGTTCTGCTCGGTGCAGGTCAGGCCGCTGAGCCAGTACAGCACCGGCAGCGTGGTGTGCTCGGCCTGCGGCGGCAGGTACACGGCCACCTGCATGGGGCAGCCGAGCACAGCCGAGTCGTGGCGATAGACGTCCTGCCAGCCGCCGCAGCAGGCGTGGTGTTCGATACGTTCCATGGGCAGTTCCGGGAAGAGGGCCTGCGGCCGCGACCGGCCGCAGGCGGGGTGCCGCGACGCGTCGACCGGCGACGCGCGCGGCAGCGGGCTTCAGTGCAGCACGCCGTTCTTGCGCGCCACGTGGGTGGAGATCGCGTCCATCAGCGGCGGCGACAGGCAATCGTACGGTTCCAGCTTCAGTTCGCGCAGGCGGTTGCGCACCCCGTCCATCGCCTCCGGACGCGTGCCGCTCTCGATGATCGACGACACGAAGGCGGCGAACCCCGGCGCCGACCAGCCCTGCTGCGGCGACAGTTCCGTATGTACGAAATCCAGGCCGTAGAACGGATGCTCGGTGTTCTCGATGCGGCCGTACATGTGCACGCCGCAGCCGGTGCAGGCGTGACGGCGGATGGTCGCGCTCTCGTCCACCACCTTCAGCTTCTCCTCGTGCGCCGTCACCTTGACCTTGTCGCGCGCCACCACCGCCACCACCGAGAAGGTCGCGCCCTTCGGCTTCCAGCACTTGGTACAGCCACAGGCGTGGTTGTGCGCGGTCTGCGCGCCAACTTCCACCACCACCTTGTCGCTGGCGCAATGGCATTCCAGGGTACCGCCCTGGAACTGCTCCGCGCCGGCACGCACGCCGGCATCCACCGACGGATGAATCGTCACAGTACTCATCTTGCCCCCTCCCGGGTTCGTTGCGTCGCTGCAATGCGCGGAAACGGCCGCGCGCCGGACTGACCTGCGGTCAGAAGTGGATGACGGTGCGGATCGACTTGCCCTCGTGCATCAGGTGGAAGGCTTCGTTGATCTCGTCCAGCGGCAGGGTGTGGGTGATGAACGGATCGAGATCGATCTCGCCGTGCATCGCCTGCTCCACCATGCCCGGCAGCTGGGTGCGGCCCTTGACCCCGCCGAAGGCGCTGCCGCGCCAGACGCGGCCGGTGACCAGCTGGAACGGGCGCGTGCTGATTTCCTGGCCGGCGCCGGCCACGCCGATGATGACGCTCTCGCCCCAGCCCTTGTGGCAGCACTCCAGCGCCGAGCGCATCACGTGCACGTTGCCGATGCACTCGAAACTGAAGTCCACGCCGCCGTCGGTCAGCTCGACGATGACTTCCTGGATCGGCTTGCTGTAGTCCTTCGGGTTGATGCAGTCGGTGGCGCCCATGCTGCGCGCCAGCTCGAACTTGCCCGGATTGGTGTCGATGGCCAGGATGCGCCCGGCCTTGGCCTGCACCGCGCCCTGGATCACCGCCAGGCCGATGCCGCCGAGGCCGAACACCGCGACGCTGTCGCCTTCCTTCACCTTGGCCGTGTTGTGCACCGCACCGATGCCGGTGGTGACGCCGCAGCCGAGCAGGCACACCTTCTCCAGCGGCGCCTCGGGGTTGACCACGGCCAGCGAGATCTCCGGCACCACCGTGTACTCGCTGAAGGTGCTGCAGCCCATGTAGTGGTAGATCGGCTGGCCGTTGTAGGAGAAGCGGGTGGTGCCATCGGGCATCAGGCCCTTGCCCTGGGTGGCGCGCACCGCCTGGCACAGGTTGGTCTTGCCGGACAGGCAGAACTTGCACTTGCGGCACTCGGCCGTGTACAGCGGGATCACGTGGTCGCCGACCTTGACGCTGGTCACACCCTCGCCCACCGCCTCGACGATGCCGCCGCCCTCATGGCCGAGCACCGCCGGGAAAATGCCTTCCGGATCGTCGCCGGACAGCGTGAACGCGTCGGTATGGCACACGCCGGTATGGGTGATGCGCACCAGCACTTCGCCCTGGCGCGGCGGTTCGACATCGATCTCCACGATCTGCAGCGGTTTGCCTGCTTCGAAAGCGACGGCGGCTCGGGACTTCATGCGATTTCTCCTGGCTGACGGAATGGGCGTGGGGTGGGGATCATTTGAGGTAGGAGCGGACCAGCATGGCCATCTCGCGCACGCGCGCGGCGCGCTGCGCATCGGAGGTGGCGGCATGGCCGAATTCATCGCGGACGTGCGCTTGCATCACTTCCGACATCAGGCCGTTGACCGCGCCGCGGATGGCGGCGATTTGCTGCAGCACAGCAGCGCAGTCCGTCCCCTCCTCCAGCGCGCGTTCCAACGCCTCGGTCTGGCCGCGCAGGCGGCGGATGCGGGCGAGGACGCGCTTCTTTTCGTGCGGGGCGTGCGGCATGTGGCGGGGACTCGGGAACTATACTGGGGGATAGTATCCCTGCCATCGAAAAAAGAAAACGCCCGCGCCGTTACTCCACCCATCCTGGCCGACCCGGGCGCGGCCGGACGCCCCGCCGCGCGGGTGCCGGCGCATGGCAATGCGTGTCGGCCCAGGACACGAAACCGCCATGTTCGCGCCGCCGGTGCTGCCTATGATGGCCATGCGTTCATGCACGGGCCCCGGTGCCGGTGGCCCCGTCCCTGCCCGCCCCCAGTTCCAGGCAGCCGCGGCCACGTCTAGACTGGGCGAATCCCCGTGTGGCCGCCCTTCAAGATCGTGGACATGAAATCCTTCATTCTGGTCGTCGACGACGATCCGGATCTGCGCCGACTCATCAGCGAGTTCCTGAGCGACCACGGCTATCAGGTGGACACCGCCGAGACCGTGGCGGAGATGCGCCTGCGGATGGCCGAGCGCCAGCCGGACCTGGTGATCCTGGACGTGATGATGCCCGGCGAGGACGGCCTCAGTGCCGCCCGCCAGCTCGCCAGCGAGCGCGGCGCGCCGGCGGTGATCATGCTCAGCGCGCTGGGCAGCGACACCGACCGCATCATCGGCCTGGAAGTCGGCGCCGACGACTACCTGGCCAAGCCGTGCAATCCGCGCGAGCTGCTGGCACGGGTGCGCGCCCTGCTGCGGCGCAGCCAGGCGGCGACGCTGCCGCCGGAAGCGCGCGGCAACGTCTACGAGTTCGCCGGCTGGCGGCTGGACGTGATCCGCCGCGACCTGCGCGATCCCACCGGCATCTTCATCAATCTCTCCGACGGCGAATTCGCGCTGCTGCGCACCTTCGTCGAGCATCCGCAGCGCGTGCTCAGCCGCGACCAGCTGCTCGACTACGCGCGCGGCCGCGACACCGAGGTCTACGACCGCGCCATCGACAGCCAGATCAGCCGCCTGCGCCGCAAGATCAACGAGCGCGTGCAGACCGAACTGATCCGCACCGTGCGCAACGAGGGCTACATGCTGCTGCCGAGCGTCGCCCGCCTGTGAGCGGGCCCACGCGCGCCCGCCGCGGCGTGCCGATCTTCGCCCGCGCCTTCCTGCTGCTGGTGGTGGCGCTGCTCACCGCGCAGCTGATCGGCATCGCCCTGGTGCTGCGCACGCCGGTCTACGAGATGCCGGTGCACCCGCCGGAGGTGATCGCCCTGCTCAGCACGCGCATGCCGGCCGGCACCCAGACCCTCAAGGTGCAGGACACCGCCCATGCGCCGCTGCCGGCGCGCGACCAGGTGCGCGACCGCAACGTGGAACGGCTGATGGCGCACTGGCTGGAAGTGGCGCCGGACCAGGTGCGCTTCTACCGCAACAGCGACGGCCGCCTGGAACGCCTGCGCCTGCGCCTGGGCGAACGCCCGCCGCCGCCGCCGCATGCCA
>NZ_AQOJ01000287.1:0-5120 GCF_000364685.1 Xanthomonas sp. SHU 166 | reverse complement strand
GCCGTGCCTGCAGCGGCCTGCGCCTTGGCCTGGCGAATGGCCTCGGCGCGCGCGCTGGCGGCCAGTTCGGCGTCGGACATCTGCACTTCCTTGCCGGGCAGCAGGGTGTAGAAGTCGTACTGGGTCTGCGCGTCCTTCTTCGCTTCCGGCTTGGTGCTGCCGGCCGCGTTGGCGGCGGGCTTGGGCAGGTCCGGGGCCGCATCGACGTCGGCATCGGCCACCGGCGCCGGTTGCGCATCCGGATTGGCGCGCGGGCCGCCCACGCGCAGGAAGTCGCCGTCCTTCTTGAACAGCCCTGGCGCGCCGAGGAATACCACCGCGGCGATCGCCGCGCCGGCGATCAGCCACACCCACCCGGGCGTGCCGTTGCCGCTGTTGCGCCGGGCCTGGGTCTTACCGCGTCGTGCTGCCATTTACCGCTTCTCCACTCACATTTTTTCCGGGGCCGAGACGCCCAGGAGATTCAGACCGTTCGCCAGCACCTGCTGCGCCGCCACCGCCAGGGTCAGCTTGGCGTTGCGTTCGCCGGCGTCGTCCACCAGCACCGGGGTGCCGTGGTACCAGGTGTGGAAGGCCGTCGCCAGTTCGCGCAGGTATTGCGCGATCAGATGCGGCTCCAGCGCATGCCCCGCATTCTCCACCACTTCCGGGTAGCGCGAGAGTTCCTGCATCAGTTCCAGCGAGGTCGCGTCGCTGAGCCGGTTCAGTTGCGCCTGGCCATCGGCCTGGTCGAAGTCCAGCTTCTTCTCCTGCGCCTGGCGAAGCAGGCTGCACACCCGGGCATGCGCGTACTGCACGTAGAACACCGGGTTGTCGTTGCTCTGCTGGCGCGCCAGGTCGATGTCGAAGGTGAGCTGGGAATCGGGCTTGCGCGCGATCAGGAACCAGCGCGTGGCGTCGCGGCCGGCTTCCTCGATCAGGTCGCGCAGGGTCAGGTAGCTGCCGGCGCGCTTGGACAGCTTCACTTCCTCGCCGCCGCGCATCACCGTGACCATCTGGTGCAGCACGTACTCCGGCCAACCCTTGGGGATGCCCAGGTCCATCGCCTGCAGGCCGGCACGCACGCGCGCCAGCGAGCCGTGGTGGTCGGCGCCCAGTTCGGTGATGGCGCGCACGTAGCCGCGCTGCCACTTGCTCAGGTGGTAGGCCACGTCCGGCACGAAGTAGGTGTAGCTGCCGTCGGACTTGCGCATCACGCGGTCCTTGTCGTCGCCGAAATCGGTGGATTTCAGCCACAGCGCGCCGCCCTCTTCGTAGGTATGGCCGGAGGTGATCAGCTTCTGCACCGCCTCCTCGACCTTGCCGTCGCGGTACAGCGAGCTTTCCAGGAAGTAGATGTCGAAATCCACGCCGAACGCGGCCAGGTCGTGGTTCTGCTCGTTGCGCAGATAGGCCACGGCGAAGCGGCGGATCGCATCGAGGTCCTGCGGATCCTTGGCGCCGGTGACCACATGGCCTTCCAGGTCGACCGCGGCGCCGGCCATGTAGGCGTCGGCCACGTCCTGGATGTAGTCGCCGCGGTAGCCTTCTTCCGGCCAGTCGGGGCTGTCGGGCGTCTTGCCCAAAGCGCGCGCCTGCACCGAGCGCGCCAGGTTCTCGATCTGGTTGCCGCCGTCGTTGTAGTAGAACTCGCGCTTGGCGTTCCAGCCGTTGGCCTCGAGCAGGCGCGCCAGGCAGTCGCCGATGGCCGCAGCGCGGCCGTGGCCGACGTGCAGCGGCCCGGTCGGGTTGGCCGAGACGTACTCCACGCCCACGGTGCGGCCGTTGCCGACCAGGCTGCGGCCGTAGTCCTCGCCCTGCTTGAGCACCGCCAGCACCTCGCGCTGGTAGGCGCCGGGACCGAGATGGAAATTGATGAAGCCGGGGCCGGCGATCTCGACCTTGCTGACGTCGTCGTTGGCCGGCAGCGCGTCCACCAGCTGCTGGGCGAGGGCGCGCGGATTGGTGCGCGCGGCCTTGGCCAGCAGCATCGCCGCGTTGGTGGCGAAGTCGCCGTGCTCGCGGGTCTTGGGCCGCTCGACCACGAAGTCCGGCGGCAGGGTGTCGGCCGGCAGGGTGCCATTGGCGCGCAAGGCTTCGATGCCTTGACCGATCAGGGCGCGGAGTTGGGATTTCACGAGATCTCTGCTTGAAGCGCGGAACCGGCGATTTTACCCGACCCGCCGCCTCCCGGCCCGTCCCGGGTTCAGCCCGACCTCAGCCGCGACGCCGCGACCAGCATGCGCCTGGGGCCTGGGCCGGCTGACCGCCCGCGTGGCCTGGAGCCGGCCTTGCCGGGATCGGCGTCCGGCGACATGGCACGCCCAGCCGCCGCTTCGGTTCAGGCCCAGCCGCGCGATGCCATCGAGACAGGCACGCCGTCGCCGACGATGAAGTGGTCGAGCAGGCGCACGTCGATCAGGTCCAGCGCCTGTTTCAGCCGCTCGGTGACGGCGCGGTCGGCGGGCGAGGGTTCCGGGTTTCCGGACGGGTGATTGTGGCCGATGATCACAGCGGCGGCGTTGAGCGTGAGCGCACGCCGCACCACCTCGCGCGGATGCACCTCGGCGCCGTCCAGCGTGCCCTGGAACAGTTCCTCGAACGCCAGCCAGCGGTGCCGGGTGTCCAGGAACAGCGCGGCGAACACCTCGTACGGCCGCGCCCGCAGGCGCTGCGCGAAGTAGCGGCCGGCGGTGATCGGATTGCTGAGGGTGTCGCCGCGCTGCAGTTCCGCGGCCAGGTGGCGCTGGCCCAGTTCCAGCGCCGCCGACAGCTGGCAGGCCCGCGCCGGGCCCAGCCCGGGCAGGCGCACCAGGTCGCCGGGCGATCGGTCCAGCAGCGTGCGCAACGGCCCGTGCCGCTGCAGCAGGTCGCGCGAGGTGCGCACCGCGTCGCTGCCGGGCAGGCCGGAGCCGAGAAAGATCGCCAGCAGTTCGGCGTCGGAAAGGGCCCGGGGACCGCGTGCCAGCAGCTTTTCCCGGGGACGTTCTTCGCAGGGCCAGTCGGAGATGTGCATATCGCCAGGGTGCCGGCCGACATGGCGCAACGGTATCAGGCCGCCAAAAACCATCGGGTAAGCTAATCGTCCTTGTATGGGTAGGACATTCCCGACGTGACCGCGATTTTCGAGAGGCCCCTGCCGGGGCGACGTGTGCTGTTGTGCGTCGGCGGGGGAATCGCCGCCTACAAGGCGCTGGAACTGGTGCGGCGCCTGCGCGACGCCGGCGCCGAGGTGCAGGTGGCGATGACCGCCGGCGCGCAGCAGTTCGTCACCCCGCTGAGCTTCCAGGCGCTGTCCGGCCATCTCACCCGCACCACGCTGTGGGACAGCGGCGCCGAGCAGGCGATGGGTCACCTGGAACTGGCCCGCTGGGCCGAGCAGGTGGTGGTGGCCCCGGCCACCGCCGACCTGCTGGCGCGCCTGGCGCACGGGCTGGCCGACGACCTGGTGGGCACGCTGTGCCTGGCCAGCACCGCACCGCTCACCGTGTGCCCGGCGATGAACCACCGCATGTGGCTGCATCCGGCCACCCAGGCCAACATCGCCACCCTGCGCGCGCGCGGCGCACAGGTGGTCGGCCCGAACGATGGCCCGCTGGCCGAAGGCGAGTCCGGCCCCGGTCGCCTGGCCGAACCGGAGCAGATCGTCGCCGCGCTCGTTGGGCGCACCGACCAGAGCGCCGCATCGGCCAAGCCGGCCGCGGCTGCCGTCCCGGCGCGTTCCGGCGCTGGCACCGGCACTGCTGCCCTGCGCGGCCTGCGCGTGGTGATCAGTGCCGGCCCCACCTACGAAGACCTGGATCCGGTGCGCTACCTGGGCAACCGCAGCAGCGGCAAGATGGGCTATGCGCTGGCCGCGGCCGCGGTCCGGCAGGGCGCCGAGGTGGTGCTGGTCAGCGGCCCGGTGCATTTGTCTACGCCCGACGGCGTGCAGCGCATCGATGTGCGCTCGGCCGCGCAGATGCGCGAGGCGGTGCTCGGCGCGTTGCCGGCGGACATCTATATCGGCACCGCCGCGGTCGCCGATTACACGCCAAAACAGGTGGCGGCGCAGAAGATCAAGAAGAGCGGCGAGACCCTGACCCTGGAGCTGACCCGGACCCCGGACATCCTGGCCGAGGTCGCCGCGCAGACCCAGGCGCTGAAGCTGGTGGTCGGCTTCGCCGCCGAGACCCACGACATCGAGCGCTATGCCCGTGGCAAACTCGCCGACAAGCACCTGGACCTGATCGTGGCCAACCGGGTGGGGGTGGCCGGCAACGGCTTCGAGAGCGACCAGAACGCGGCCACCGCCTATTGGCAGGATGGCGAACGCGACTTCCCGGCGGTCTCCAAGACGCAGCTGGCCGAACAACTGCTGGACCTGATCGCGCAGAGGCTGCACGCATGAGCACTCCCACGCCCTATCCGCTGCAGGTGAAGCTGCTGGATCCGCGCTTCGGCGACAGCTGGCCGCTGCCCGACTACGCCACCGAAGCCAGCGCCGGGCTCGACCTGCGCGCGGCCACCGAGGCGCCGCTAACCCTGGCGCCGGGCGACACCGCGCTGATCCCCAGCGGCCTGTCCATCTACATCGCCGATCCGCAGCTGTGCGCGGTGGTGCTGCCGCGCTCGGGCCTGGGCCACCGCCACGGCATCGTGCTCGGCAACGGCACCGGCCTGATCGACGCCGATTACCAGGGGCCGCTGCTGATCAGCGTCTGGAACCGCGGCCGCGAGGACTTCACCATCGCCCCCGGCGACCGCATTGCGCAGCTGGTGGTGATGCCGGTCGTGCGTGTCGCCCTGCAGGTGGTGGATACTTTCGCCGACAGCGCCAGGGGAACGGGTGGATTCGGCCATACCGGAGTGCGCTGACAGGGGATCGTCTGCATGAGCGAGGCAACACAAGCGCGGCCGGTGCCGCAGGGTTTGCGCAAGGTGGCGCCTCTGCTGACGGTGCTGCTGGTGCTGTTGGTGGTCTGGTTCGGCTGGAGCGGGGTCGAGCAATGGCGCGCCGAGCAGGCCGCCGCCACCCTGGAGCAGGCGCGCGATGCCGCGGTGACGCAGACCCAGCAGGCGCTGGCGGGCGTGGGCAAACGCCTGTCCGAACGCCTGCAGCAGCCGGCCGTGCAGGCGGCCCTGCGCCGCGGCGACGCCGC
>NZ_AQOJ01000286.1:0-4832 GCF_000364685.1 Xanthomonas sp. SHU 166 | reverse complement strand
GCCGCTGCGGAAGGGAACCCGGCAAGTCAAAAGCCGAAGCAACAGCGATAGCAAAGCGAATGCGCTGTACTTGGTGGCCGACGTCGCCTGTTGATCGTGGTGGGCACGCAACAACGCTGGCCTCCGAAGCAGCCGCGGGCGTCATTCGCGCGTGTGGAACGACTTCTGCCGGGACTTACGATACGTTGGCCGAGTTCACTGTGGGAGGGACTTCAGTCCGGACGCCTTTCAAGGTTGGGGCACAGCAGGAATCGTTCGTCGCGGCTGCATGACAGTTGATTTCTAAGACGAACTGCTCCCCCGCGCTAGCGCCTGTGTTGCCACACTGACCTTCACCACGTGACAGCCGCGGCCGCGCATGCTTAAGTCGTCGCCCTCCTCATCGGCGAAGGCCCGTCCATGCCAGCTCTGTCCCGTCGCGTGCTGTTCTCCGTCCTCGCGCTGTGCTGCGGCGCGGCCTGTGCGCAGGCCCCCGATGCGGTGCCGACCGGACGCCTGCCGAATTGGGCGGTGCCGGAGCACTATGCGCTGGACCTGAAGATCGATCCGGAGCGCACCGACTTCGACGGCACCGCCACCCTGCGCGTGCGCCTGGAACGCGCCTCCGACCATCTGTGGCTGCACGGCAAGGAGTTGCGGGTGAGCAAGGCCACGCTGCGCACCGCCGATGGTGCGTCGTTCCCGGTGCGCTACACCCAGGCCGACGCGCAGGCCGGCGTGGCCCGCATCGCCTTCGGGCGCACCCTGCAGCCGCAGGAGCTGACCCTGAGCATCGTCTACAGCGCGCCGTTCAATCAGCAGTTGCAGGGGCTCTACCAGGTCAAGGCGCAGGGGCATGCCTACGCCTTGACGCAGATGGAGCCGATCAGTGCGCGCTACGCCTTCCCCGGCTTCGACGAGCCGGCGCTGAAGACGCCGTTCGCGTTGCGCCTGACCGTGCCCGAGGGCGAGCAGGCGCTGGCCAATACCCGCGCCGAGTCCACAGAGCCGGCGGGCAAGGGCTGGAAGACCGTGCGCTTCGCCGAGACCGTGCCGCTGCCGACCTACCTGGTGGCTTACGCGGTCGGGCCGTGGGACGTGGTCGACGGGCCGGCATTGCCGGCCACGCCGCAGCGCCCGCAGTCCACCCCCTTGCGCGGCGTCGCTGCACAAGGACAGGGCCCGCGCATCCGGCGCGCGCTGCAGCAGACGCCGGAGATCATCACCGCGCTGGAGGAGTACTACGACTTCGGCTATCCGTTCGACAAGCTGGATCTGGTGGCCGCGCCGGACTTCTCCGCCGGCGCGATGGAGAACCCCGGTTTCGTCACCTTCCGCGACTGGCTGCTGTTGCTGGACGACCATTCGCCGCGGCACAACGTCGAGGGCTCGTTCAACGTCACCGCGCACGAGCTGGCGCACCAATGGACCGGCGACACGGTGACCATGGCCTGGTGGGACGACCTGTGGCTCAACGAGGCCTTCGCCACCTGGATGCAGCAGAAGATCACCATGCGCCTGCGGCCGCAGTACCGCGCCGACCTGGACCGCATCAGTGCCGCGCATGACGCGATGAACAACGACAGCCTGGTCAGCGCGCGCAAGATCCGCCAGCCGATCACCGGCAACGGCGACATCGAGACCGCCTTCGACAGCATCACCTACCGCAAGGGCGCCGCGGTGCTGGGCATGTTCGAACAGTTCGTCGGCGAGGATACCTTCCGCAGCGGCATGCGCAGCTACATCCGCGCGCACCGCTTCGGCAACGCCACTGCCGACGATCTGGTCGAGGCCATCGCCGCCGCGGCCGGCAAGGGCGAGGATGTCAAGGCCGCGTTCCGCAGCTTCCTCGATCAGCCGGGCGTGCCCTATCTGCAAGCGCAGCTGCAGCCCGAGGCGGGCGGCGCGGTGCTGCAACTGCACCAGCAGCGTTTCCTGCCGCTGGGGTCGCGCGGCAGCGCCGCGCAGACCTGGGGCGTGCCGGTCTGCGTCAAGTACGGCACGCGCCAGGGCGTGCGCCGCGCCTGCCAGATGCTGTCCGCCAGCGACGGCCGCCTCGCGCTCGCTGGTGCCGATGCCGACAGCTGGGTGATGCCGAATGCCGGCGGCACCGGCTACTACCGCTTCGCCCTGCCCAAGCCGCAGCTGGCCGCGCTCGGCCGCCATCTCGATGCGCTCGACGATGCCGAGAAGCTGGCCTATGCCGACGCTATCGACAGCGCGTTCCGCACCGGCGATGCCGACACCGCGGACGTGATCGCGGCCATGCAGCAGCTGGCGCCGGCCAAGGCCACGGCGGTGGCCACCGCGATGAACGACCGCGTCGCCTGGATCTGGCGGGTGCTGGCGCGCGACGAGGCCCAGCGCGCCATGCTGCGCCAGGCCACCGACGCCGCGTTCGGCGCACGCCTGCAGGCGCTGGGCGATCGGCGCCGCGCCGGCGACAGCGATGACGACGTGGCGCTGCGCTCCAACCTGGCCGAGCTGCTCGGGGTGACCATGGGCGTGCCGGCGGTGCGGCAGGCGCTGCTGGCCCAGGGCGATGCGGTGCTGGCCGGCAAGGGCGGTGCGCTGGATTTCGCCGCCGCCAACCCGGATCTGCTTGGCGCAGCGCTGACGGTGGCGGTGCAGGCGCGCGGCGCGCCCGCGGTGGACGCATTGATCGCGGCCCTGCGCGGTCACGGCGAACCGGCCCAGCGCAACGCGATGATCGAAGCGCTCGGCGCCTTGCAGGATCCGCAGCAGGTGCAGAAGGTCCGCGATTTCGCCCTGACCGATGCGATCAAGGTTGGCGAGATGAACAGCCTGCTGATGGGCGCGCATGCCGAGCCGGCCACGCACGCCTCGATGTGGCCCTGGTATACCGCCCACTTCGATCGCATCGTGGCGCGCTCCGGTTCCTTCGACGGCGGTCGCTTGCCGGCGCTGGCGGCCAGCGGTGGCTGCGATGCCGCCGAAGCGGACCGGCTGGAGGCGTTCTTCACGCCGCGCCTGAAGGCACTCAGCGGCGCCGACCGCGGCCTTGCGCAGACCGCCGAAACGATTCGCCTGTGCAGTGCGCTGCAAGCGCGGCAGCGCGCCGCGTTTCCGCCGCACTGATCGCAGTTGCCAGGTCCCTGCGCCGCCCGCATGCTATGCGGCGCGCACTCGCGCGGCAGACGCAGGGATGGCGGATCCGGTGGCGGACGACGCTGCCGGGCAACGTTCAGGGGGGGAACGCATGGATCCGAAGCTGCATGACGTGTTGGCCAGAACCAATGTGGCCGAACTGGTCCAACCGGCGTGCGCCGAACAGGTGACGCATCAGCCGGTGCAGCCGGAGCCAGCGCCGCCGCCGCCGCCCAGATACGCCACCTCCGATCCGTTCCAGTACCACCTGGCCAGCACAGAGGTCGTCGGCAAGTTGGCCGAGGGGCGTACGTCGCCGGCGCTGCGCTTTTTCGGCTGGCTGGTGTTCGGACTGCCGATGGCCTCGTTCGGATTGATGATGCTGCACGCGATCTGGTATGACGCGTCGGCGCATGCCCTGTATGTGCCGCACACCCTGGGGCAGGCGGTGCGCATGCTGCTTGGGACTGCATCGGCGCTTGCCTTCATCGGGGCCTATCCGTACTTCACCCGGCGTCGTACCGGCAAGACTGATTGAGCGGCCCAAGCCGTGCCACGCGTGCGCTGCGTCTCATCGCGCAGCGCATGCGTTGGCCGGCAAGGGTCGTCGGTCATGGTCGCGACGTGTCAACGCCCGTCACGCCAGGCCGTTAGACTGGGTCGAACTCCACGCGTCCGGGATCTCCATGCCGCACCGACCACGCGCCGGCGTCCGCCTGGTGTGCCTTCTGTTGTCCTCGCTCGCGCTCGTGCTCGCCGGTTGCGGCAAGGCCCCGGCGCCGGCCGCGGCCAGTGCCGCGATTCCGGTGACGCTGCAGACGGTGCAGCCCCGTGAGTGGAACGACAGCCTGGCCGCGCTGGGCACGGTCAAGGCCCGCGAGTCGGTGACGCTGACCGCCAAAGTCAGCGAGATCGTGGAGCGCGTGCATTTCGAGAGTGGCCAGGAAGTGGCGGCCGGCGCGCCGCTGGTGACGCTGCGCGGGCAGGGCCAGCAGGCGGCGTTGCGCGAGGCGGAGGCCACCTACACCGAGGCCGAGCAACTGTATCGGCGGCAGAGCGAACTGGTCGGGCGGCAACTGGTGTCGCGCGCGCAACTGGACACGCAACGCGCACTGCGCGATGCCGCGCAGGCGCGGGTGCTGCAGATGCGCGCGGAGATCGGTGACCGCAGCGTGCGCGCGCCGTTCGCCGGCGTGCTCGGCCTGCGCCAGGTCAGCCCCGGCGCGCTGCTGACGCCCGACGCGACCATCGCCACGCTCGACGACGTGGCCCAGGTCTACGTGGATTTCCAGGTGCCGGAGGCGGCGCTGTCGACGGTGAAGGCGGGCGATGCCGTCGGCGGCCGCAGCGTGGCGTATCCGGGGCGCGCGTTCGAAGGCAATGTCGCCACCGTGGATGCGCGCGTGGACAGCGCCACCCGCGCGGTCACCGTGCGCGCGGCTTTCGACAATACCGACCGCGCGCTGCGCCCGGGCATGCTGATGGACGTGCGCCTGTATCGGCCCGCCCGGCAGGCGCTGGTGATCCCGGAGATCGCGGTGGTGCAGGTGGGGCGCGACGCTTTCGTCTATCGCGTCGGCGCCGACGCCACCGTGGCCCGCGCCGACGTGCGCACCGGCGCGCGCCGCGACGGCCTGGTCGAGATCGTCGACGGCCTGCAGCCCGGCCAGCGCATCGTGGTCGAGGGCACCGGCAAGCTGCGTCCGGGCGTGGCCGTGGTCGATGCCGCCGCCGCCGTGAACGGC
>NZ_AQOJ01000285.1:0-2088 GCF_000364685.1 Xanthomonas sp. SHU 166 | reverse complement strand
CCTACGACCTGCCGTCGCGGCCGCTGTACAACCTGCCGGCGCTGACCCTGCACGAATCCTCGCCGGGCCATTCGCTGCAGGGCGCGCTGGCCGAGGAACAGGGTGCGCAGCCGGCGTTCCGCCGGGAGAACTACATCTCCGCCTACGGCGAGGGCTGGGCGCTGTACACCGAGAAGCTGGGCAAGGAGATGGGCATCTACGCCACGCCCTACGAGGACTTCGGCCGGCTCAGCTACGAGATGTGGCGCGCCTGCCGCCTGGTGATCGACACCGGTATCCACCACAAGGGCTGGACCCGCGCGCAGGCGCAGGCCTACCTGCGCGAGCGCACCGCGCTCAGCGAGCACGAGGTCACCACCGAGGTCGACCGCTACATTTCCTGGCCGGGCCAGGCGTTGAGCTACAAGCTCGGCGAGCTGACCATCCTCGATCTACGCGCCGAGGCCGAGCGCGAACTCGGCGCTGACTTCGACATCAAGTCCTTCCACGACGCGGTGCTGCAGCAGGGCTCGGTGCCGCTGCCGGTGCTGAAGCAGCAGATCCGCGCCTACATCGCCGCGCGCAAGAAGAAGGCCTGACCGCCGCCGCGCCGGCCGGCGCCGCTTCCCGCGAGAAGCGCGCCGGCCTGTGCTGGATCAGCCCGCCACGCGCGGCCCGGCCACGCGTGCGGCAAACGTCGGCAACACCAGCAAGGTCAGCGCGGTGGCGGTGATCAGCCCGCCGATCACCACCGTCGCCAGCGGTTTCTGCACCTCCGCACCGGAGCCGCTGGCGATCGCCATCGGAATGAAGCCGACGATCGCGACCAGCGCGGTGGTCAACACCGCGCGGATGCGGCTGCCCGCGCCGTCGATCGCTGCCTGCAGCGGCAGGTCGCCGGCCTCCAGGCGCTCGCGGATCGCCTGCATCAGCACCAGGCCATTCAAGGTGGCCACGCCGGAGACGGCGATGAAGCCCACCGCGGCCGACACCGAGAACGGCATGCCGCGCAGCAGCAGGGCCAGCAGGCCGCCGACCAGCGCCAGCGGCACGCAACTGAACACCAGCACCGCTTCCTTGACGCTGCGCAGAGCCATGAACAGCAGGCCGCCGATCAGCAGGAACACCACCGGCACCACGGTCGCCAGCCGTCGCTCGGCACGCTG
The DNA here is from genome assembly GCF_000364685.1 of Xanthomonas sp. SHU 166. Classification (NCBI taxonomy): domain Bacteria; kingdom Pseudomonadati; phylum Pseudomonadota; class Gammaproteobacteria; order Lysobacterales; family Lysobacteraceae; genus Xanthomonas; species Xanthomonas sp. SHU 166. The sequence continues at coordinate 943 of NZ_AQOJ01000285.1, read as the reverse complement.
CAGGTTCTCGAACTGGCCGCCCCAGGTCAGGTAGGCCCCCGGCGGCAACGCCACGTCGGCCACCGCGGCCTGCGCCGCGCCGACGAAGCCGCCCAGGTCGCGGCCGCGCACGTTGGCCTGCACCACCACGCGGCGGCTGCCGTTGTCGCGGCTGATCTGGTTCGGCCCTTCGCTGACGGCGATGCGCGCCACCGACGACAGCGGGATCACCTGTCCGGTCGGCGTGGCGATCGGCAGCGCGGCCAACTGATCCGGATCGTTGCGCGCGGCATCGTCCATCCGCACCACCACGTCGAAGCGGCGGTCGCCCTCGAAGATCTTGCCGGCCGCGCGGCCGCCGATGCCGGTGGCCAGCGCGTCGCTCACATCCGCCGCGCTCAGCCCGACCTGTGCCGCCGCCGTGTGGTCGATGGTCACATCCAGCGTGGGCAGCCCGGAAATCTGCTCCACCCGCACGTCGGCCGCGCCCTCCACCGCGCGCAGCTTCGATGCGATCTGCTCGGCCACCTTCTGCAACTGGCCGAAGTCGTCGCCGAAGATCATCACTGCCAGGTCGGTGCGCACGCCCGAGATCAGTTCGTTGAAGCGTAGTTCGATCGGCTGGCTGAACTCGAAGCTGTTGCCGAGTTGCTGCCCCGCCAGCGCCTCCAGGCGGGCCACCAGCCGCTCCTTGTCCAGCGCCGGATCGGGCCAGTCCTTGCGCGGCTTGAGCACGATGACGCTGTCGGAGATGTTGGTCGGCATCGGGTCGATCGCCGCCTCGGCGGTGCCGGTCCGCGAGAACACCGTTGCCACTTCCGGCTGCGCGGCGATGGCCTGTTCCAGCGCCAGCTGCATCGCCAGCGACTGTTCCAGCGAGGTGGACGGCACGCGCAGCGCCTGCATCGCCACATTGCCTTCGTCCAGCGTCGGCATGAACTCGCGGCCCAGCAGCGCGAACGCG
>NZ_AQOJ01000284.1:0-866 GCF_000364685.1 Xanthomonas sp. SHU 166 | reverse complement strand
CGCCGCCCCCCGCCAGCAGCATCGCCACCGCACCGGCGGCGACCGTGCGCGGATGCGCGACGGCCGCGCGGATCACCGGTGCGATGCGCGTGCGCAGTGCGCGGAGCAGCCATGTTTCGTGCGTGCCCTCGGCCGCATGCGCCGCGTCGTCCTGCAGCGTCGGCTCGCGCACCAGCAGTGCGGCCATCGCCGGCACGAAGGTGAAGGAAAACAGGAACGCGCCGACCAGGGCCAGCATGAAGGTGGCTGCCATCGGCTGGAACGTCTTGCCCTCCACGCCTTCCAGGGTGAGGATCGGCGCGAACACCAGCAGGATGATCAACTGGCCGAAGGCGGCCGGCCGCGCCATCTTGCGCGCCGCCTCGGCGGCCACGCCCAGGCGCTCGGTCGCGCTCAACGCACGGCCCAGCGCGGCGCGGCGCTGGCCGAGCAACAGCAGGGTCGCTTCGATCACGATCACCGCGCCGTCCACCAGGATGCCGAAGTCCAGCGCACCCAGGCTCATCAGGTTGCCGCTGATGCCGAAGCGGTGCATGCCGATCACCGCGAACAGGAACGACAAGGGAATCACCAGCGCGGTGATCGCGGCCGCACGCAGGTTGCCCAGCAGCAGGAACAGGATCACCACCACCAGCAGCGCGCCCTCGGTGAGGTTCCTGGCCACGGTCCTGATGGTCGCGTTGACCAGCACGCTGCGGTCCAGCACCGGTGCCGCGACGATGTCCGGCGGCAGCGACGCGTTCACCTGCGCCAGACGCGCGGCCGCGGCCTGCGCCACGGTGCGGCTGTTGCCGCCGGCGATCATCAGCGCGGTCCCCAGCACCGCCTCGTGGCCGTTGCGGCTGGCCGCGCCCAGGCGCGGGGCA
>NZ_AQOJ01000283.1:0-659 GCF_000364685.1 Xanthomonas sp. SHU 166 | reverse complement strand
CGCACCGCAGGCGCCGACGCCTGCTGCGCCGGCCGCAGCGGCCAACGCAGACGCGCTGCCGCCCGGCGAATGGAGCGGCACCCTGGCGCTGGATGCGCAGCGCCAGGCCGCCGTGCGCCTGGCCCAGCGCGACGGCAAGGCCAGGCTGATGTTCGGCTCGCCGTTGAACTGCGCCTTGCTGGTCAAGCCGCAACCGGGTGCAGGTTTCGCACTGGAGTCGATCAATGGCGGCGCCTACTGCGACAAGATGATGGGCAAGCCGCTGCGCGTGCAGCGCAGCGGCGACGACCTGCGCTTGAACGTCGACGGCAAGGATCTGCCGGTAGTGCTGCATGGCGATCCGGGCCAGCCCAGCCCGCTGCAGGGCACGTGGCGCGGGATGATGCGTCCCGACTCCGGCGATAGGGCGATCGACGTGGAACTGAGCGTCGCCGCGACGCCGCAGGCACCTGGCAATCCCACCGTGCAACTGCGCTATGGCCCGCCGCGCCAGTGCCGGTTGGAGGGGCGTTACGTTGGCGTGCGCGAGGCAACGGCGCTGTATTCGCTGGGCATCGCCGATGGCGGCTATTGCGATCGCCTGAGCGACGGTCAGCTGACCCTGCGCGCACGACCGGACGGCAAGCTAGACCTGCAGACCGTGGACCGCGCCGGGACGC
>NZ_AQOJ01000282.1:0-5096 GCF_000364685.1 Xanthomonas sp. SHU 166 | reverse complement strand
AACGACAAGCAACCAGCCTCCGGACCCAAGCCATTGGCATCTGTGAAAACAGGGGTCAAAGTACACTCTGGATGCGCGACGATTTTAAAGTTCGCTCTGACCCAAGTTATACTCAGTGGCGTAGCGCTTGTCCTTCAAGATTCTCCATATGCGGACAATGGTGGCCGGCTTAGCAGGGGGCCAGAAGAGTCACTGGCTATGTACAAAGCTGGTAACGCCTACGGCGGTGCACATCGTCTGCAAGACTTCCAAGATCTCATTTTCAAAGCTGCAGCATGACTCCGGCGCTTAACAACTCATTCAAACCGACGCCACTTCGCGGCGCGGCTTAATCTAGATACCCAGCAAATCTCATGGCACGCATCCCTGTGATTCGAACTGAGCTTGGAAACGTAACGTCCGCGAAGGATCTGCATGCCCTTCTCATGGAGTCGCTCGGCTTCCCTAGCTGGTATGGCCACAATTGGAATGCATTTTGGGACGCCATCACCGGTCTGGTAGAAATGCCTGAGCAACTAGTTCTAGATGGCTGGCAGCAGTTTTCATTGCGCATGCCCACGGATGCGCAACTGATGTGCAAGTGCCTCGAGGACATGTCCGATATGTACCCCCTTCTTTCTTCAAAAGTCGTGTATACCTAATATCCCGTTCAAGGTGCACTCACTGTCGCGCGTCGCTTAGCTCCATCGTTAGGTTTCTTACAACGAAGGATAGCGGAGGTAGATTGAATTATTCGTTGATCGTGTGGGTTTGGGTAGCCGATGGGCTAGCCTGACACCCGCGAACCGGCGGGTCTTGGCCTCGACATGCCACGAAACGCATGATGGCCGAGAGCCAGTTGTTGCTGGATGCGAATGCGGATGTCGGCAAACAGTTCGTCGCTCAAGCAATGTGCGATAAGCGCTGCCGAAGGTGGCGACGGCAGGGGCGCACGGCTGCGCGTAGAAAAAACACGGGTCAGAGTGCACTTTTTTGTTCGATACCTTTGAAAGTCGGCTCTGACAGCAATTCTACCTCTGGGGGAGTCCTCTCGCTTTGCGCCATCGAATAGTCATCAGCTTCGTCTTCCGGCTTCGTTGCCCTACCTCGCTCATCGTCTTAGGCCCAGGTCACACATCCATCGGTCACCACCTCTGGCAAGCACCAAACCGGCATCTGTGGCATGCTCGGCTCTCGGCGGCAATACTCGGGAGCACGGACCATGCTTCACTACCGCCTAACCGTTCGTTCAAGCCGATGCCGCTTCGCAAGGCGGCTTCACTCAGGCGTTAGGCGACCTAATGATCGAAGCAGAGCAAGCCAAAGCTTTAGTCCTTCGTTGCTGCGAAGCTTCTCGCGAAGGAAGAGATCGTTTTGTTATTCAATTCTGCGCGCTTTCTGAGTGTGGTGACTACTGGATCATTCGTGCAAACAGCGAAGATTTTGTCCTGCGAGGTATTCACGGGCGATGCTATGTTGGCGTAAATGCTCATCTTGTCAGTACTGCATCGGGTGAAATTGAAACCGTCGGTAGTGGTCAGAGTGTTGATGAGTACCTTCAAGATAAATGTGATGCTGCAACGGCTGGTAGCAATCACTACGTGCTAGGTCCGGACTTCGACAAAAGCGACAAGGCGGGCGTGATTCGCTTGCGACAAAAACTGGAGTGCTCACTCCAGAGAGCAATGCAACTTGTATCCTCCGAGTTCAATTGTTGGCTCACAGGTGAGAAGCGCTTGCTTAGCGACGCCAAGGCGATCTTGCAGAAAGAAGGAGTTACTACGAGTATTCGACTACTTAAAAACCCGGGATGTGCAGTGAGAATAGACAACTCGGTTTGGCACTGGACTGCACTGAAATCGGCTTTGAATCGAGTGGAGACAAAATGACAAGCGAAGTGGAGCGGGCAGAGTGCACGCGTGGCACTGGGCCATGCTTCGCATCCACGGAGAAGCTCACTGGCTTGCCAATCCTCAGCTTGAGTCTCCGCCGCAGGAATATCTTGATGCATCATCGTCGCTGGAGCCTAACAGTGGTCCCTAACAGTTCACTCAAGCCGACGCCGAAGTCGCTGCGTGGGTCCGCTTAGTTCAGGCGCTAGGTGCCACGTCAGATGCTTAGCCAGCTTTGGGAATCATGGCAGTTCAACATCGGACTCGGCTTGGCTAGCCTCGGCGCTGGGCTGCTGGTAGTGTCGCCGTGCCTGCTCGTCCCGTCTTGGCGCCGCAAGCTTCTTCGGTCGAACTTAGATATCGAGGGCGTCGGTCTCATTGCGCTGACGGTCACGCTTGTTGCAGTCGGCTGTTACAACTACGTCAGTGCCGGAAACGGCAGCTGACAGTTCCATTCAGGCCGAACCGGCTTCGCTGATTGAGATAATTTAAGCGCTAGGTCACATGAAGAAGATTCTCGCAAACCTAGTAACAGTGCTCGGCGTGCTATTCTCGCTGACCGGGCTATTCGGCACGCCAATAGTACTGCATCAGCTTCCGATCTCCTTGATGTTGCCAAGTGATGGAGAGACCTCCCATCAATACCTTCGGGCGGTCCCTGCCGAGCTACCCTGGCCGGAATATCTGCCATACATTTTTATCCTTTTGGGGAGCGCAATGCTTGTTGCCGGCATACTTTTGCGCCGAAAAATTCGTGCACTGCGGTGTAACTAGTTATTCAAGCGGAAGCTGCCTCGCGGTTCGGTTTAAATCAGGTGTTAGTCCTTATATGTTGAGTTGCGCTAACTGTCGGGAGGTCTGGGAATCGGCTCCAAATGGGTCGTCTCTTTGCGCTCTCATCAACGGCGACATCGGCTGGCTTATGTTCTTGCCTTCGTCTGAAGATCCAGGCTTCAGTTCTCGCAACCCTTCCTATTCCGGACCGCTTGACGAAATGATCGAATACAGGCTCTTCAATGGCCAAGTCGATTTATATCCAGCTTCATGGGCGCTGCCGCTCGCAACGATTGAGCGAGCCTTCGCCTCCTTCCGGGACACGGGAAAGCCACCAACTTTCGTCTGCTGGCACAACGACTCCGGTGATGCTTTAGAAGTCTGATCACCGGTCTAGGAAAAAGAGTCAGTAGGAAAAAGAGTCAGAGTGCACTTGTCTTGAAAATGCACTCTGACCCCAGTTCTCTCACCAGTTCTCTCAGTTGAGGATCGGTCTCGTCGGCCGACTTGCGGGTATAGATGACGCAGCGCATGGGGATCTCCGGCAAAAGAATGGGAGCACGCTCAGCACCTGCTGCGCGTGCGCTCAGATCTCTTTTTGCTGTTCAAATCCACGCCGTGAAGGCGACATGCGACGCGTTCGGACATCTATGCGACGTTGACGTGGTCGAACCGGATACTACCTCAGCGCGCCCGGGCTTGAGCCAGGCGGCGCCGATCGCCGAGCAGACGCTTTTCCGGCACTGGCCGTTGTTTTCGCGCGACGCTGCCAGCCGCGCCGCATCCCCCCGGCCGCCTGGACCGATGTGCTGGCCACGGCTCTCCTTTGCCGTGCCGCATCGGCCCATGCCGACAAGGTCCTCGAACACGAGCGACTGGCGGGGGCGCAGTGCCTGCTCGATTAAGCGGCACGGCTCGCCGCTGCGGCGGCTCCTGCGGCGGGTTCTGGTATGCCGGCTGGACAACTTGATCTGCGCGCGATGCGCTAGTGATAGAGCCGGTAGAGGTGCAGCGTACTGGAATCAGTACAGCCGTAGGCCTAAGTCCACGATCTTGCCAATCGGACTGAAAACCAGCGCGCCGCACCGGCCCGATTCGACGCCCGCATAGGAAGCGCTCTTGACGATGCCGTAGGCAATGTTTCCATAGTGGACCGGCCCGCCACTGTCACCACGAAAGCACGCCAAGTCGTCCCCCACTACCACCTTGTAGGCCAGGGGGTCACAGACCTGTCCGTTGCACTCCTTACTGCTAAAGCTCGCCGTGCTACTCGACACGACGCCGCACGTCCAACCGGTCTGCAAGCCCCTGTGGCATACCCGATCTCCAGCTACGGCGGCTGCGGCCGAGAGGATCGCCACACCGCAACTGGAACAGGTGTCCCTCGCAAAGACTTCTCCAAGTGGGCGGTAGCCCAGAACTGGGAAAGAAAACCATGCCAAGTCGTGTGTCGCGTCGAAAATCCGGTCCTCGTAAGTCAGCTTCGCGGTGACCTGTACGCCGCTTGCCGCATCCGACCAGTTTCCGTACATGAGGTTCTTGCCACAGTGCGCCGCGGTGACCAGGCCCCAATTGGTGTTGTCCTTGTTCCGCACGATGAAGCCGCCGGTGCACTGGTGCTCGTTGTCCAGATTGAGGATCTGCGAGCCGCCCCGCACATAGGGGGACTGGGTCGTTGCCAATGGCGCACTCTGTGTCGGCAACGTTGAGCTGGACGATGGCTCGGGCGACTCTTGTGGTTCTGATTCCATGGGGCCCGGCAGGAACTTGAACCTGACAGGCACGCCGAGCTGGCGACTCAGCGCTGCGTTCTCCGCTTCGTAGGCAGCTTGCTCCTCCGCAGGGACGAAGACGTAAAGCACGATCGCAGCATCCACTTCATCGATACCCGTGCCCTGCAAGCCGGGCACCTGCTCCTGCAGGCGTGCTTGGTTCGCCGCCAGGATGGCGCTGATCTCGTCTAGCGTCTTGCCGGACACCAGCGTGAACTTGACCGGGATGGTTCCGTGCGGCGTGGACAACTCATGGATAGCGGGTAGCGGACCCTGCTTGAGCCGCAGCACGAGCTTGAACCCGTCGCGGCTATCGTCCCAATACGAGGTATCGAGACGGTCGGCATAGTCCGCTTTGAAAGCGTCGATCTCCGACCGGGCAAGCACCTGCCTGAGCTCCAGGCGCCGCGAGGCTTCCGCTTCAGCCACGTGATTGTCCTTTGCGTAGCTGCGGGAGATGACCTCCAACTGGTCCAAAGGCTTGGCATCCTGAGCCTGAGCAGTACTGGACAGCGCCATTGCGCAGGCTGCGACGAAAAGCCACGTGTGTGTCATCGTTTGATCCTCCTTGAATTTTGTTCCTGAAGGGCAGCTCCATCTATTTTTCTTGTCGCGTATGCCTGTGTCAAACCGACGCCCCGACGTCCCCCGGTTTTGAGTAGCAGGGCGATTTGGAGTC
>NZ_AQOJ01000281.1:0-374 GCF_000364685.1 Xanthomonas sp. SHU 166 | reverse complement strand
CAGACCGATGCGCGCAACATCAAGACCAGCTACGGCTATGACGCGCTGAACCGGCTGACCCAGGTCACCTATCCGACCACCAGCCTCAACGTCAGCTATACCTACGACGTCAGTCAGACGACCTGCGCCAGCGGCGAGACCTACGCCGTGGGCCGCCTGACCCGGATGCAGGACGGCAGCGGCAGCACCGACTACTGCTACGACCGCTTCGGCGATCTGGTGCGCAAGGTGCAGACCACCAACGGGAAGGTGTTCGTGGTCCGCTACGCGTACACCAAGGCCGGGCAGTTGAGCCGTCTGACCTACCCGGATGGGGCGGTGGTGGACTACGTGCGCAATGCCCAGGGCCAGACCACCGAGGTCGGCGTGACCCC
>NZ_AQOJ01000280.1:0-3951 GCF_000364685.1 Xanthomonas sp. SHU 166 | reverse complement strand
CAGCGGCGCCCGCCGCGCCGTCCGCGGGCGCGCCGCTGCCGCCGCCGCGCGTGCTGCAGATCCGCGGACTCGACATCGGTGCCGGCCTGCCCAAGATCATCGTGCCGATCACCGCGCACGACGCCGAGCAGGCGCTGGCGCAGGCGCAGCGCATAGCCGCCTCGCCCGATGCGGACCTGGCCGAGTGGCGCATCGACCTGATGGACGGGGCCACCGACGCGGCGGCGCTGGCGGCCCTGGGGCCGCGCCTGGCGCAGGCACTGCACGGCAAGCCGCTGCTGCTGACCTTCCGCACCAAGGCCGAGGGCGGTGCGGTGGCGATCGACGATGCCGCCTACGGCGCGCTGTACGTGCGCCTGCTGGACGCGCGCTTCGCCGACCTGCTCGATGTGGAGATGTTCCGCGACCCGGCGGTGCTGCGGCGGCTGGTCGAGCATGCGCACCGGCAGGGCGTGTATGTGGTGATGTCCAGCCACGACTTCCACGCCACTCCCCCGGTGGCGGAGATCGTGGCGCGGCTGCAGCGGCAACAGGCGCTGGGCGCCGACGTGCTGAAGATCGCGGTGATGCCGCGAGATCCCGGCGACGTGCTGCACCTGCTCGACGCCACCTGGCAGATGCGCCAGCGCAGCGGGCAGCCGCTGCTGACCATGGCGATGGGGCCGCTGGGCGCGGTGTCGCGGCTGTCCGGCGGCACCTTCGGGCAGAGCCTGACCTTCGGCATGCTCGGCAGCGCCTCGGCGCCGGGGCAGATCGACGCGGCGCGCCTGCGCCAGGCGCTCGACGCCCTGCACGCGGCCGCGCCCGCCAAGTGACGCCGCGTCGCCGCGGTTCTCGTTCGCCGTTCCAGCAGGAGTGACCCCATGAGCCATGCCGCCGCCCCGCCCGCCGCCCTCGTTCTGGATCGCATGAGCGGGTTCCAGTGGACGGCGATCGCGGTCTGCGTGCTGTTGAACATGCTCGACGGCTTCGACGTGATGGTGATGGCCTTCATCGCCCCGCACGTGTCGGAGGCCTGGCGTTTGTCCGGCAAGCTGCTGGGGATCGCGCTCAGCGCCGGGCTGGTGGGCATGGCGCTGGGCTCGCTGCTGCTGGCGCCGCTGGCCGACCGCTGGGGCCGGCGCAACATGATCCTGTGCTGCCTGGCGATCCTGACCGTCGGCATGGCCGCCTCGGCACTGGCGCAGGACATCTGGCAACTTGCGGCGCTGCGCGTGTTCACCGGCATCGGCATCGGCGGCATGCTCGCCGGCGTCGGCGTGATCACTGCCGAATACGCCAGCCCGAAGTGGCGCAGCACCGCAGTGGCCCTGCAGGCCACCGGCTATCCCATCGGCGCCACGCTGGGCGGGTTGATCGCCGCGATACTGCTGGAACGCTGGGGCTGGCATGCGGCCTTCCTGTTCGGCGCACTCGCCTCGCTGCTGTGCATCCCGGTGGTGCTGGCGCTGCTGCCCGAATCGCTGGACTTCCTGCTCAGCCGGCGCCCGCCGGATGCGCTGGCGCGGCTCAACGCGCTGCTGGCGCGCATGCGCGCACCGACCCTGGATGCCCTGCCGCCGCGCCCGCCGGTGCAGGAGAAGGCGGGCTACGCTGCGCTGTTCACCCCGCACCTGCGCCGCAACAGCGTGCTGATCGCGCTGGGCTTCTTCATGCACATGTTCGCCTTCTATTTCGTGCTGAGCTGGACGCCGAAACTGCTGGTGCAAGCCGGGCTGTCGGCCGAGCAGGGCGTCACCGGCGGGGTGCTGTTGAACCTGGGCGGCATCGTCGGCGGCGCCTTGTTCGGCGGCCTGGCCGCACGTTTCGCGCTGCCGCGGTTGACCGCCGTCAGCTTCCTGATCGCCGCACTGGGAATGGCGGCGTTCGCCACGCTCGGCACGCAGTTGCAGCTGGCCTTCCCCGTGGCCTTCGTGATCGGCGCGGCGCTGTTCGGCTCGATGGCCGGTCTGTATGCGGTGGCGCCGATCGTGTTCGCGCCCACCGTGCGCACCACCGGCCTGGGCTGGGCGATCGGCATCGGCCGCGTCGGCGCGATCCTTTCGCCGATGACCGTCGGCGTGCTGGTCGACGCCGGCTGGCAGCCGGCCAATCTGTACTACGTGCTGGCGTTGCCGCTGCTGGTGGCCATTGCCGCGGTGCTGACGATGCGGCTGCAGCCGGCACGGTGAGGGCGGGGCGGCGCGGGCGCGAGTCTGTCTAGTCTTCGAGGACAATGCGCTTTGCGGCGCGGCCTGGCCTGCGTCACCCGATCGGCGCCGGGTCCGGCGCCGTACCCCATGTGTCGGCCAACCTGCCGCGCCTCGGTCGAGGCGCTGTGAGGTCTCACGAACGCGGGTCCATCCATTGCCACCGCACGCAGGTGGCAATGGCGCGCCGTTTTCCTACTTGGCGTTCGGCAAGGCGTAGGCGATCACGTAGTCGCCGCGGTCCGGCGACTGCCGCGCGCCGCCGGCGGTGATCACGATGTATTGCTTGCCGGTCTTGGTCGACACGTAGGTCATCGGCCCGCCCTGGCTGCCCACCGGCAGCCGTGCCTTCCACAGTTCCTTGCCGGTGCCGCTGTCGAACGCACGCAGGTAGTAGTCCTGGGTGCCGGCGATGAACACCAGGCCGCTCTGCGTGGCCAGGGTGCCGCCCAGGGTCGGCATGCCGACCGGGATCGGCAGGTGCATCTTGAAGCCGAGCGGGCCGGTGTCCTGCACGGTGCCCACCGGCACCTGCCAGGCGATGCTTCGGGTCTTCAGGTCGATCGCGCTGAGCGTGCCGAACGGCGGCGCCTGGCAGGGGATGCCCAGCGCCGACAGGAAGCGGTTCTTGTTGACCGCGTATGGCGTGCCCTTCAGCGGCACCGCGCCCATGCCGGTGTTGACCGCCTCGCCGCCGCTGGAGGCGGCGGCCTTGTCGGCCTTCTGCGGAATCATCTGCACCCACAGGCCCAGGCGCATGTCGTTGGCGAACACCACGTCGTGCACCGGGTCGACCGACAGCCCGCCCCAGTTCATGCCGCCCAGCGAGCCGGGGAAGCTCAGCGACACATCGGTACCGGGCGCGGTGTACAGGCCCTCGTAGCGCATCTTCTTGAAGGCGATGCGGCACAGCATCTGGTCCAGCAGGGTGGCGCCCCACATGTCCGCTTCGCTCAGGTGCTTGGTGCCGATCTGCGGCATGCCCACCGAAAGCGGCTGGGTCAGCGCATACGGTTCGTGCGGGATGTCGGCGGTCTTCACCGGCACCTCGCGGACCTCGGTCAGCGGTTTGCCGGTGGCGCGGTCGAGCACGTACAGCTGGCCGGCCTTGGTGCCGATGATCAGCGCCGGCACCTTGCGGCCGTCGGCCATCGGGAAGTCGATCAGGCTCGGCTGCATCGGCAGGTCGAAGTCCCACAGATCGTTGTGCACGGTCTGGTAGACCCACTTGACCTGGCCGGTGCTCGCATCCAGCGCGGTGATCGAGGCGCCGAAGCGGTGGTCCAGCGCGCTGCGCTCGGCACCGTACAGGTCGGTGGACGGGCTGCCCATCGGCAGGAACACCGTGTTGGAGGCGGCGTCGTAGGACATCGGCGCCCACACGTTCGGCGTGCTGCGCACGTAGGTCTTGCCCGGCGCCGGCGGCTGCGTGTCCTGCGGGTTGCCCGGGTCGAAGGCCCAGCGCTGTGCGCCGGTGATCACGTCGAAGCCGCGGATCACGCCGCCGGGCATGTCGGCCTGCACGTTGTCGGCGACGCGGCCGCCCACCACCACCGTGGTCCCGGCCACGGTCGGCGCCGAGGTCAACTGGTAGAACGGATCGGGTGCGGCGCCGAGGCCGGCCTTCAGGTCGACCTGGCCGTTCTGGCCGAAGCCGCTGCAGAACGCGCCGGTGTCCGCGTCCAGCGCGATCAGCCGCGCGTCGATGGTGTTGGTCAGCACGCGGCGCCGGCAGTTGGCGCCGGCCGGCAGCGCCGCCGCC
>NZ_AQOJ01000279.1:0-4256 GCF_000364685.1 Xanthomonas sp. SHU 166 | reverse complement strand
GAGGCTGGCCGCGACCGCAGCGCCGAACGGCGCCGGTGCCGGCCAGCGGGCAGCGCGAGCCGCGACGGGGCCCTGGCACGGCACGGCGTCTGCCGACGGTTGCATGTGCTTGCCCTCCTTGGCATCGATGGATCGGAAGCAGCGAGACGAAGCGGCGCGATGTGCACATCGCGCGACACCGTCTCTATCGCCATGCCAGCGTCGCATCCCGCCTGGACGTCGGCCATCGGTCCATGCCGCGGCACCGCGTCAGAATTCGCCTAACGCGCGAGCGCGCGACGCGTCACAGTCCCGACGCAGTTCTCCGCAGCTTCATCGCCCCGCGCCTAAGGTGCGATACCCCACGTCGTAAGGAGTGCGCGCATGCGCAAGGGCATCGCACTGATCGTCGGAGTCACTGGCATCTCCGGCTACAACCTCGCCAACGTGCTGGTCGCCGACGGCTGGACCGTCTACGGGCTGGCGCGCCGCCCGGTGCCGCAGGAAGGTGTGATCCCGGTGGCGGCCGATCTGCTCGACCGCGAGGCCACCGTGGCCGCGCTGCGTGGGTTGCCGATCACCCACGTGTTCTTCTGCACCTGGACGCGGCGCCACACCGAGAAGGAGAACGTCGCCGCCAATGGCGCGATGTTGCGGCATCTGTGCGAAGGCCTGGACGGTGCAGCGCTGCAGCACATGGCGCTGGTCACCGGCACCAAGCATTATCTCGGCTCGTTCGAGCACTACGGCAGCGGCAAGGCGGAGACGCCGTTCCGCGAGAGCGAACCGCGGCAGCCGGGCGAGAATTTCTACTACACGCTGGAAGACCTGCTGTTCGACGCCGCCGCGCGCCACGGCTTCGGCTGGAGCGTGCACCGCTCGCACACCATGATCGGCCAGGCCAACGGCAGCAATGCGATGAACATGGGCGTGACCCTGGCGGTGTATGCGACGCTGTGCAAGCACACCGGGCAGCCCTTCGTGTTCCCCGGCTCGCGCGCGCAGTGGGACAGCCTCACCGACCTCACCGACGCCGGCCTGCTAGGCCGCCAGCTGGCCTGGGCGGCGACCAATCCGGCCGCACGCAACCAGGCCTTCAACACGGTCAACGGCGACGTGTTCCGCTGGCGCTGGATGTGGGGCGAGATCGCCGCGTTCTTCGGCCTGGACCCCGCCCCCTATCCGGAGGCGCCGATGCCGCTGCAAGCGCGCCTGCAGGACGTCGCGCCGGCCCTGTGGCGCGAGATCGCCGAGCAGCATGGGCTGGTGCAGGCGGACGTCAACCAACTCGCCTCGTGGTGGCACACCGATGCCGATCTGGGCCGCGAGATCGAGTGCGTCAACGACATGACCAAGAGCCGCGATCTCGGCTTCCTCGGCTACTACGACAGCCGCGCCTCGTTCCTGGAGCTGTTCACGCGGCTGCGCGCGCAGCGGGTGATTCCCTGAGGGACGAGGCTGGGTGAAGAGTCACCGATGCAATGGGAAAGCGGCAATCCGGAAGGTTGCCGCCTATGGGGCACGCGGTGCGCTCCAGGACGGTCGCCGTTGTAGTGACATACACTGCACTGCCGCGGTGACGTGTTTGCTGGGCATGCTGTACGAAGTTTTTCGGCGCCGACAGCAACCAACGCCGGCGACTTGCCCGGCTTCGTTCGTCGCGGCTGAAGCCGCTTCTACGGCGCGCTTGCGCTAGAAGTGCTTTCGCCTGTCCGAGGATCTCCGGCGTCGGCAAATGCTGAAGCCGCTGCGGCTCGCTGCGTCGTTCGTCGCGCCTGACCTCGCTCCACCGCTCGGCGAAGCGACGATCTGCACTGTGGGAGGGACTTCAGTCCCGACGCGCACTGCATCAGTGAGCAGGACACTGCTTTTGTCGTGACCGCGAGCGCTGCACAGCAAGCGAGGCTGTCACGCCCGACCCCGCACGCAGCAGGCTTCAGTGGCGCGCCTTCAGGCCGCGATTACGTCCCCACACCGTGATACGCCAGCACATCGCGTCCGCCACCACGCTCGCTCAAACGTCCGCAGGCGCCAATTCGCGCAGCTTGCCCTGGTGCAGTTCCAGCACCCGGTCCAGCTTGCGCGCCAGGCTGCGGTCGTGGGTGACCAGGGCCAGGCTGGTGCCCTGCGCGCGGTTGAGTTCGAGCATCAGCGCGAACACGTTGGCCGCGGTCTTGTCGTCGAGGTTGCCGGTCGGCTCGTCGCCGAGCACGCAGGCCGGGCGATTGACCAGCGCACGCGCCACCGCGGCGCGCTGGCGCTCGCCGCCGGACAGTTCGCCCGGCTTGTGCTCCAGGCGATGGCCCAGGCCCACCGATTCCAGCAGCGCGCGGGCGCGGGCATCGGCGTCCTGGATCGGCGCGCCGCCCAGCAGCACCGGCATCATCACATTCTCCAGCGCAGTGAACTCGGGCAGCAGGTGATGGAACTGGTAGACGAAGCCCAGCGAGCGGTTGCGCAACTGCCCGCGCGCCGCGTCGGTCAGCGCCGACATGCGCTGGCCGGCCACGTAGACCTCGCCGGAGGTCGGCACGTCGAGGCCGCCGAGCAGGTGCAGCAAGGTGCTCTTGCCGGCACCGGAGGCGCCGACGATGGCCACGGTCTCGCCCGCCGCCACGCTCAGCTCCAGGCCGTCGAACACCGGCGTGCGCATCTTGCCTTCGGCGTAGGTCTTGGCCAGGCCTTCGGCGCGGATCGCCGCGTCCGCTTGTCGCTTCTGCATTCCCGATTCCCGATTCCCCATTCCCGATTCCCGGCTCTCATTCATAGCGCAGCGCCTCCGCCGGCTGCGTGCGCGCCGCGCGCCAGGCCGGGTACAGCGTGGCCAGGAAGCTCATCAGCAAGGCCACTATGGTGATCACCATGACGTCGTGCGGCTGCATGTCGGTGGGCAGGCCGGTGATGTAGTAGACGTCCTCCGGCAGCAGCTTGATGTTGAACACCGCCTCGATGCCGGCCAGGATCCGCTCCAGGTTGAGCGTCAGCACGATGCCGCCGATCACGCCGGCGACGGTGCCGATCACGCCGATCAGCGTGCCCTGCACCATGAACACCTGCATCACCCCGCCCGGGCTCAGCCCCAGCGTGCGCAGGATGGCGATGTCGGCCTGCTTGTCGGTCACCAGCATCACCTGCGAGGACACCAGGTTGAACGCGCCCATCGCGATGATCAGCGACAGCAGGATGCCCATCACTGTCTTTTCCATCTTCAGCGACTGGTAGAGGTTGGCGTTCTCGCGGGTCCAGTCGCTGACCATGTACGGGCCGTGCAGGTTCAGCGCCAGGTCGCGCGCCACGTTCCAGGCCTGATCCATGTCGTACAACTTCAGGCGCACGCCGGTGACGCCGTCGCCCATGCGCAGCACCCGCTGCAGGTCCGGCATGCTGGTCACCGCCAGGCCGCGGTCGATCTCGTTGTAGCCGGCCTCGAAGATGCCGCTGACGGTGAAGCGCTTGTAGCGCGGCACCATGCCCATCGGGCTGGCCTGCGGCTCGCCCAGCATCACCACCACCTTGTCGCCGACGCCTACGCCCAGCCACAGCGCCAGTTCCTGGCCGAGCAGGATGTTGTAGGACCCCGGGGTCAGGCTGTCGACCGAGCCCTGCTTCATCTTCTGCGCCAGCACCGAGACCTTGGCCTCTTCCTTGGGCAGGATGCCGCGAACGATCGCTGGCTGGTTGCGCTGGCCGGTCAGCAGGGCCTCTTCCTCGACGTAGGGCGCGGCGCCGGCGACGCGCTTGTCGCGCATGGCCACGTCCACCGCGTGCTGCCAGTCCTCCATCGGCGCGCCCTGCGCGCTGACCGTGGCATGCGCGGCCATCTGCAGCAGGCGGTCGCGGATCTCCTTCTGGAAGCCGCTCATCACCGCCAGGGTGGTGATCAGCACGGTCACGCCCAGGGCGATGCCGAGGATCGAGGCCATGGAGATGAAGGAGATGAAGTTGTTGCGGCGCTTGGCGCGCAGATAGCGCAGGCCGATGGCCACGGGTAAGGGTTTGAACATGCGCAGCCACCATCCAGGGAGCGCTATGGTGCCATTTGCGGCGGCGCAGACGAAGCGGCATGGGCGGCAGCGGCCAGACGCAGTTCACGTCGTGCCGCCGGCGGCAGCGTGTCCGGCCACCACGCCAGGCGCTGCGTACGCCCCTGCGCATCGCGCCAGCGCACGAACGCCAGCGGTCCGCGCCAGGCGACCTGCAGCGCGCTCACCGCCACGCCATCGACGCTGGGCGCACCGGCACCGGCAGGAATCAGCAGCGCGCGCGGCGCCCGCCCA
>NZ_AQOJ01000278.1:0-19459 GCF_000364685.1 Xanthomonas sp. SHU 166 | reverse complement strand
CGCGCCGCGTGCGCGGGCCGCGTCCGCGGCGCATCCTGTCGGCGCTGGCGCGTGCGCGGATGGTGCAGCAGGCGGCCGCCATGCCCAGGCCGCCGGGACAGATGGCGACGCTGTGGCGCGCCTGGTGGGCCGGGCTGGGCTAGAGCGACCAACACTCTTCGACGACGTCGGGTTGGCCTGCCAAGCCCAACCCGAAGGGCCGCGTTGCGCGCGCGCGTCGCGGTGTCATCGCTCAGATCTGGACGGACGTCCACGTCCTCGCGCGTCCTCGCAACAGGTACGCGCAACCGCGACGCGGCATGCGCGGGCAGGACGACACGCCCCACCCGCACCGCCGCCTGGCTTCAGGGCGCGCTGCCGGCGCCGCTGTTGGCGTACTCGTAGAAGCGATTGGCCGAGGTGCTGCAGTTGCTGCTGCAGTAAGGACGGCCGATGGTCGAGGCGTTCCATGGCGCGCTCTTGCGGATGTGCCCGCCCAGCGTCGAGTCGCGGATCACCACCTTGCCGTTGGGCGAGGTGCCGTCGACGTAGTTGGACAGGCTGCCCACGCTCTCGTCCCAGGCCCGGCCCAGCCACACCGTGCCGCTGCCCGGATTGCCGACCGCATCGAAGGTGCTGCCGATCGCCAGGAAGCCGTAGCTGCTGCCCGGGCGGGTGCTGGGCGCGAAGATCACCCCGCCATCGTTGGCGCCGCGGCGCGCGGCGGTGTAGCGGATGGTGCTGCCGGCGAACACCGCCACGCCCGAGCCGAAGATGAAGTCGGTGTCGCCCTCGATGGTGCCGCCCTTGAAATAGGCGCGGATCACTGTGTTGGCGCTGCCGGCGCTGACCAGCAGGGTGTCCTGGTTGCCGGTCAGCACCACGTTCTCCAGCACTGCCTTGTCGCCGCGCAACGCCAGCGCCACCGCCGACTGGTTGCTGCCGCTGTAGGTGCCCTCGACATAGCTGTTGACGATCGCCAGGTTGCGCGCCTGGAACTGCGCCGCGCGCACGGTCACGGTGCCGCTGTCGGAGGTGCCGACGGTGCTGCTGGCGGCGTTGCTGGCGCAGGGGTGGGTGGCGCTACCGGTGGGTTTCGGGGTGGAGTTGGCGTTGCCGAAACGGATCGTGGTGCTGGCCGGGCTGCCGCCAAGGCCGAACAGCGTGAGCGGCGGCGCCGCCGCAGGCACGCACACCACTTCGGTGTAGGTGCCCGGCGCCACGCTGATGTAGCGGCGCATGCTGCCGCCGGCGGCGACCGCGGCGTCCACCGCGGCCTGCACGGTGCGGTAGCGGGTGCTGCCGTCGGCGGCCACTGCGTAGTCGGCCTGCAGCAGCGCGACGCCGGCGCTCGGATCCCAGTTGTCCGTGACCAGCGCGCCGATCGGTCCGGCCTGGGCCAGGTGGCGGGCGACGGTCTGGTTGGCCGCCTCGCTGCTGGTCAGTTGCGGGCGCGACGCAGTGCCGGTCAGGGCCGGGGCATCGGTGACGACCCCGGCCGCCAGCGCCAGCGTCGCCAAGCTCTTCATCCATAGCACATTAGTCATGACGATAGGATCCCCTGGGTTTATAGGTGAAGCCGCTCACAACGGGTATGACACCGGTATCAATTTTCTGCACGGCGGCGCCCATGGCGATGCTGCGGAGCTATCCTAGACAGCGATTGGTCGTCTGTGACGCCTTAGAGTACGCGCAGTTATCGATCTGTGGGTCTCCATCACGATCGGTGTGCTGGCCGAGTTTGATTCGAAGGCAAGGCAAGTTGGGCAGGGCGGAACCCTGTTGGTATGTCTTCGGATATGCGCTGTATTGCCTTTCTGCGCGAGCAAACGACCTATGGCTCCAAAAGGGGCAATTCGACTGCCGAGGCGACCGGCATGCGGTTCGTTGCAACCAGCCACATGATGCAATCTGTGGGAAGCTACATGCCTAAAGCTTCGTTCCGACTGCTGCTTGAATGTTGCCTGGATGTGATGCGCGTCTAATCAAATAGCGCTCCGCATCGGTGCGCGTTTCTGGTCGATGTTGCATCGCGCTGAACTTCGATGGGGATTTTATGCGGTTAAAGCTTGAAACAAAGAAAATAAAGGATTTAAACAGGGCGGAGATTCTCGGTTACTGCGATTTCATGAAGAAGTACGACTTGAGGCGGTCAAGGAAAGATATATTGCAGTCTTTGCGAAAATTGGAGAAAGTTGTCATAGGGCGGGATAAGGGTGGGGCTATTGTCGCTATTGGAACCCTGGTCATCAAGCGGCTGGAGGTGAATGGCAAGAGCTGTGTTGTAATTATTCCAGGCACGGTGTTCGATCCAGTGGCTCGTGGTTGCGACTTGATACGAAAATATACGATCTACAATTACTTTATTGAAAAAGCAAAGAGTCCTTTTTCAAGTGTGGTGTTTTGCGCCGTATTCGGAAATTGGCGTGGCTACAGGTCTTTCGTCGGAAGGTTGAGGAATGCTTGGCCAAGCCCTTTTGTGACGACGCCTCCTGACATGAAAGCTCTGATGAGCGCGATCTTTTCCGAGGTTTACAAGGAAAAATGGGATGCCGATAGCTGTACTGTCAGGAATCTTGGCGTGATCCTGCGCGAGGCGATCGATTTCATACCAGATGCCGAGAGGGATCCTTATGCCTTGGAGTTCAGGAGATTGAATCCTGGGTATCCGCAAGGGGACGGGCTTGCGACCATGTGCGTCGTTGGAATCCTCGATTTGCTTGGGCGTAAGAGGAAGTCCCTTCGCTGATCGGGTATGGCGGTGTGCTTGGTTTGAATGGTTGCTCAGGGTTGGTCGTGTGCTGTGCAGGTGGGCCTCGTGACTTAGGATGCTCCGGTTCGGGAGCGTTCCTTATCCGTCGTTGTTGATGAGGTCATAGGAATCTATCGCGGAGCGACGGCAAGCCCTGACTAGCTCGCGTTTCGCTGCTTTTGCGCGCGTTTCAGCATCAAGCAAGGGATCGATGCTTGCGTCGAACCGCGCCAGGCGAACGCATCGGCCACCCAGATGATGAACGCGCCGCCGCGCGTCAGTGAACCTGACACGCCAGCGCTTCAAGGCTGCTTTGTCCGCTCCAGCACCAACAACGGATCGATGCGCACATCGAACCGCGCCAAACGAATGTGTCGGCGACCCGGATGAGGAACGCGCCGCCGCGCGCCAACGCACCTGACCCACCAGCCCTTTACTGCTGCTTTGTCCGCTCCAGTACCAACAGTGGATCGATGCGCACATCGAACCAATTCATCCCCCAATGCAGATGCGGCCCGGTCGCACGACCCGTGGCACCCACTGCGCCGATCACCTGGCCCTGGGCGATGCGGTCGCCGACTTTGACGTCGATCCGCGACAGGTGCAGGAAGTTGGAGCTGACGCCATAGCCGTGATCCAGCAGCACGGTGCCGCCGGTGAGGTACAGGTCGGGGGCCGCGAAGGTGATTACGCCGGCGGCCGGGGCCTTGACCGGGGTGCCGGTGGGCACGGCGATGTCCATGCCCGAATGCCCGGCGCCGGGCTGGCCGTTGTAGACCCGGGCGTTGCCGAAGCGGCCGCTGATGCGGCCCTGCACCGGCCAGATGAAGGGTGCGGCGAAATCGGTGCGCGGGTCGTCGCGGTCGCGTGCGGCAGTGACCTGGGCCTGTTCGCGCTTGATCCGCTCGGCGATCGCCGGCGGCGGGTTCACCGTCTTCGGCGGCACCCCGTTGACCTGTTCCAGCGGCCAGTCGCGCGGCGTCACCGCGATCTCGACCGTCTCAGTGCCGCCATCCGGGCGCTGCACCGCGATGCGCAGCGGACCGCGCTCGTCGCGGCCGATGCCGAACACCACGCTGCCGTAGTCGCTGACCCGCAGGGTGCGTCCGGCGTACTGCACGCGGCTGCCGGGCGCGACCTTGCCGACCACCAGCGCGCCCTGCGAGGCGCTGCGCGGGAACACGCTGCGCGCCTCGGCGCCGGCCGCGGCCGGCGTCTGTGCGTGCAGCGCAGGGGCGAGCGGTGCAGTCAGCAGGACCAGCGCCAATGTGGCGCCGGACACCAGGGCGCCGCGCATCAGCGGTCGAACGCCAGGCGCTGCCCGTTGGGGGTGCCGACCAGGCGGGTGCCGTCCCAGGCCAGCACGCCGTTGACCCAGGTCGCGGCGATCCTGGAGCGGAAGCTGCGGCCTTCGAACGGCGACCAGCCGCACTTGGACAGCACGTCCTCGCGGCGCACGGTGAACGCGGTGTCGTCGATCAGTACCAGGTCGGCGTGGTAGCCCTCGCGCAGGAAGCCGCGTTCGTGCACGTCGAACAGCAGCGCCGGCGCGTGCGCGAACTTGTGCACCACCTGGGCCACGCTGAGCCGGCCTTCATGAACCAGTTCCAGCGCCGCGACCAGCGCGTACTGCACCAGCGGCAGGCCCGACGGCGCCTGCGCGTACGGCTTGCTCTTCTCTTCCCAGGTGTGCGGGGCGTGGTCGGTGGCGAGCACATCGATCACGTCCTCGGCGATCGCGCGGATCAGCGCCTCGCGGTCGCTGGCGTCCTTGATCGCCGGGTTGCACTTGATCAGGTTGCCGAGCGTGGCGTAGTCGGCGCGGTCGAAGCGCAGGAAGTGGATGCAGGTCTCGGCGGTGATGCGCTTGCCCTGGATCGGGCCGGGCGTGAACAGTGCCAGCTCGTCGGCGGTGGAGATGTGCAGCACGTGCAGGCGGGTGCCGTGCTTCTTCGCCAGCGACACCGCCAGCTGCGATGACTTCAGGCAGGCCTCGCGCGAGCGGATGTCCGGGTGCATGTCCGGGGTCAGCGCCTCGCCGTACTTTTCCTTGAACGCGGCCAGGGTCGCGTCGATGGTCGGGGTGTCTTCGCAGTGGGTGATGATCGGCGTCGGCGCGTCGCGGAAGATCGCGTCCAGGGTCTGCGGGTTGTCGACCAGCATGTTGCCGGTGGAGGCGCCCATGAACACCTTGATGCCGGGCGCGGTCTTCGGGTCCAGGGTCTGGATCGCGGCCAGGTTGTCGTTGCTGGCGCCCAGGTAGAAGCCGTAGTTGCCCCAGGCGCGGCCGCGCGCGGCGTCGTACTTGGCCTGCAGCGCGGCGGCGTCGAGCGTGGGCGGGTTGGTGTTGGGCATGTCCATGAAGCTGGTCAGGCCGCCGGCCACCGCCGCGGCCGATTCGGTGGCGATGTCGCCCTTGTGGGTCAGGCCGGGTTCGCGGAAGTGCACCTGGTCGTCGATCATGCCGGGCAGCAGCCAGCGCCCGGCGGCATCGACCACGGTCTCGCCCTCGCGCGCGGCCAGCTGCGGGGCGATCGCGGCGATGCGGCCGTCGGCGATGCGCAGGTCGCCCTGGGTTTCGCGGCCTTCGTTGACCAGCCGCGCGTTGACGATCAGTGTGGAAGCGGACATCAGTGTTTTCCTTGGCAGCGGCAGGGTGGCGGCGCCGTGGGGTCGGGCACCGGGTCGAACCCGCCAGGATGGAAGGGGTGGCAGCGGCCGACGCGGCGGGCGGCCATCCAGCCGCCGCGCAATGCGCCGAAACGGGCGATGGCGGTCACCGCATACGCCGAGCAACTGGGCACGAAACGACAGCGCGGTCCCAGCAGCGGGCTGATGAAGCGCTGGTACAGGCGCAGCAGGGCGATGAGAGCGCGGGCGATCACATCACCATGATATGCCACTGTGCTGGACTAGGCGGGTCGCTCGGCGTATACGCCGCGTTGTTGCCGCGGGGGGTAGGGTAGGCTATAAAGGCCCGCTTTCCCGGGCCCCGGGAAGACCAAGGAAGAGCGTTCGTGGCTGCTAAAAAACCTGCAAAGAAGGCGGTCCAGGCCGCCAAGAAGCCTGCCAAGCCCGTCGCCAAGAAAGCGACGGTGTCCGCCGCCAGCAAACCACTGAAGAAAGCCGCGCCTGCGAAATCGGCAGCCAAGGCCGCGCCGGCCAAATCGGCCAGCAAAGCCGTGGCCAAGAAGCCGGCGGCCAAGCCGGTCGCTGCGGCGCCGGCCAAGTCCGCTCCTGCCAAGAAGGCCCCGGCCAAGAAGGCGCCTGCCAAGCCGGTCGCCCCGGCCAAGGCCGCCGTCAAGCCAGCGCCCGCCGCCAAGCCGGCAGCGAAGACGCCAGCGGCCAAGCCTGTGGCCAAGACCGCGGCCGCTCCCGCCAAATCCAAACCGGCCACCGCCTCTGCCGCACCTGCGGTGACCACCTCCGTACCGAAGTCGGCGCCCAAGCCGGCTGCGGCCAAGCCTGTCCCGGTCAAGCCCGCCGCGCCTGCCGCAGCACCGGCCTCCAAGCCCGTTGCCGCCAAGTCCGCCGCGCCGTCGACCCCGCCACAAAAGAATCCCGTGTCCGTTTCGAAATCCTCCGCGAAAACCCCCACCAAGTCCGAATCCACCCCGAAGGCGCCGGTCGCCAAGCCCACCGGCAAGGTCGCCGTGGCCGTGACCGCCAAGTCGAATACGCCGGCCAAGCCGGCCAAGTACAAGGTGGTCGAGTACAAGACCGACGAGGCCACAGGTCGCCCGATCCTGCCCAAGGGCTACAAGCCGGCGGCGGACGAGGAGTACATGAGCGCGCTGCAGCAGGAGTACTTCCGCCAGCGCCTGCTCACCTGGCGCGCCGATCTGGTCGAGGAATCCAAGCAGACCATCGAGAACCTGCGCGACGAGGTCCGCGACATCGGCGACGAGGCCGAGCGCGCCACCCGCGAAACCGAGAACTCGCTGGAACTGCGTACCCGCGACCGCTACCGCAAGCTGATCGGCAAGATCGACAGCACCCTCAAGCGTCTGGACGCCGGCGACTACGGCTACTGCGTGGACACGGGCGAGGAAATCGGCCTGGAGCGCCTGGAAGCGCGTCTGACCGCCGAGCGCACCATCGACGCGCAGGAGCGTTGGGAACATCTGCAGAAGCAGCAGGGCGACTGAGCGATCACCGCCTTCAATGCGTCAAGGCAAGGCCCCGCTCACGCGGGGCTTTGCGTTTTGGTCACCTCATCGCCGGTCTAGGCAGTTCGTCTGTCGGCGATGCCGCACGCCGCGGAGGCGATGCCGCCTCCCCAAATCGGCCCCGCGGCATCGACGTGATGCTCGGCCATGGGCCGATCCTGCTGCTGGGCCACCTGCGGCTGTGCGGGTGATGCGTCGAGGTGGCTGTCCCTCAGCATGGGCGGCGGCGCCTTCAGCGCACCCCGTTGACCAGAGCGCTTTTCGCGTCCTTGACGAGATCCAGGCCGAGCGGACTGAAGTTGTAAAGGTCCTCCTTGGTGGCTGCGATGTTCAGCCCGACGATGGCCGAGGTGTCCGGATCCACATCCACGGCCAGCGGCATGGCGGCGAACTGCACATAGTCTCGGCTGGCGTTCCATTGCGCATTGCCACCGATCGCCTGGAGGAGGCGATCGATGTGGGTGCCGACCGGCTGGCCGAGCAGGTCGAAGGGCAGGGGAACTTTCAGATCGGCGAAGGCGATTAGGTTGATGACACGGTCATTACGGAAGCGTAAGGCCAGCTGACTGTAGACGAGCGTGCCAACCGGACGCGGATGCCGAGCCAGTTGCGCTTTGAAATCGCGCGGGTACAGGTACATCACGCTGAGCGTGTCCGGATGCTCGGCATCGTCGCGGGTGATGTCAGGCTGGCCGAGTAAGGCCAGGACCTGTTGCTTGTGCATGCCAAGCGCGACCGGGCCGATGTGCGTGCATGGAGCGGGTAGGGTGGACGCATTACTGGAGGCAGCGAAGGCCTGGTGGAGCCCGCGGGTACAGGCAGCGGCGTCGTTGCCGGTGGCGTTGGCCTGTGCGACGGCCATGCCGAATACAAGGATGCCGAACAGCGAAAAGGAGCGGTGTGGCATGGGGCATCTCCGGTGGTGGATCGCGCGTGGGCGAGGCCGGGAGCGCTCCCGGCCCCGCCCAAGGATGAATTAGTGGTTGTTGGGATCCCAGCCTTCGCGGTGCCCGTAGGCGGTGATGAACGCGTTGCGCTGGTCGCTGTTCAACGATGACCACTGATCGGACGGATTCAGGCCCGAATTGGTGGTGATCGTGGTGATCATCTCCGAGGTCGGATTTTCGCTCGGCGGCGACCAGCTGGTGATGAGGTCACTCAGCGTGGCGGTGCCACCGGCGTTGTTGTTGAGGCGGTCCATGTTGGCCGCCGCGGCGTCCAGACCGGCTTGCGGGCTGGAGAAGATCGCAAAGCCGCGGTCGTCGCCGAGCGTGCCGTGATTGTCCGCGAACGTGCCGGAGCGGATGTCGAGCGGGTTGTTGTCGCGGTTGGGATGGGTGCCGGTGACATCATGCGTGGTGCCATCGGCCGCGGTATAGGTCACCGTGGTGCCGCTGGCCGACGCGGACGTCGCGGGCTTGTCGTTGCTGCCGGCACCGTCGCCATCGCTGCCATCACCGTCGCCACCGTCGCCGTCTCCGTCGCCACCATCACCGTCGCCACCGTCGCCTTCACCGCCTTCGCCTCCCTCGCCACCTTCTCCTCCCTCACCGCCTTCGCCTCCTTCACCGCCCTCGCCACCGCCCTCCGATTCGACCGGTGCGATTTCGTCGCTGATGGCCATCTGGGCCGTCGCAGTCTTGTGCATCGCCATGTGGTGATGGTGATGGGTCTTGGCTTTGGCGTGGTGGGTTTTCTTGTGCGCCTTGGCGTGGTGAATCGAACTGGACAACGGATGCGCGCCGATGGATGTGCGCGTGCCGCCTGCAACCATATCGATTTCGATGATATCGAGCGTTCTCATGTTGATCCTTGAACAGAGGTGCGGGAAAAGCGCCGTTCCCGCTTCGGCTGATCCGTTGCGCGCGGCGTGGCCGACGATCGGATCGGTTCATGCTGCGTGCGGCACGTCCCAGGGCGCGGGCAGGGCGTAGGCCCGGTCTTGCGCGTGGGGAGGCGTTCGAACGCAAGAAACGTGGAGCATGCGGCTGCGCCAGGCGACAAGGACGACGCCGCCATGTCGCACGCTGCGCCGCGCGTGGGCTGCAACACCAGGGCGAACCGCGGGAGCGGGCACCGTGCGGTTCCCCGCACTGCGTCCTGCAGCAATGGCGTCAGCGCCTATCCGGCGGCTACATCTGCTGGGTGGTCGTCGCCCCCTCGCTGGAGCACACCAAGGCCAGCTCCAGGCGGCGGACCGTCCAATGCGACGGGGTATCCATCGTCCCGGTCGCATGGACGTGATAGGACGGGCAGTCGGCATCCTCCTCCGGGTTGTTCTTGATGTCGCAGTTGCCTTCGATCAGGAAGGCGTTGCTCCCTTCGGCGCCGGTGCGAACAAATTTCAGCGCAGGACAGTCCGCGAACAGCCTCGACAGGACGATGTCGTTCTTCAGCACATAGGCGATCGCCTGTTCTCCGCCTGCGTGAGACGAGGCTTGCTTCGCCTGCGACGATCCTTGCACGGCGACGGCGAGCGCCAGGGTCATGCAGATGCGCGGTAACCAGAAAGACTTCATACGCAGAGCTCCGATGGGCGATTGTCTCCCGGGCTGGCGTGCGCCGGCCCGGGAGAGGGTGGGGTGCGTGTTACTTGAAGACGCTGATGTGGACGTGGGTGGTGTCGCCGGTCTCGCGGCTGGCGGCGGTCCAGTCCGCGGTGGGACTGGAGCGGATGAAATTGCCCGCAGGGCCTTCCACGTAGCTCACGTTGGGATTGGCCATCGCCGCATTCTCCAGCGCCTGGGCGTTCTGGAGGCCTTCGCCGCTCGTCCCGACATGGACGTCGTTGATGATGTTGATGTCGACGGCGTTGCCCGTGTAGTGGGCGGAATTGGGGTTGTGGCTGCCGTTGGTCGTGGCCGAGATATCGATGCTGTCGACGCTCTGGTCGCCGTCGAGCACCGAGCCCAGGGTCGAGGCCATTTTGGAGGTGACCGGGTTGTTGCTGCTCGAGCCGTCCTGGGTGTTCTGGTAAGTGATCGAGACCGTCCTGCCATCGGACGTCGTATGGCTGCTGCCTATGCTGGTATCGGCCGGGCCGTTGCCGTCGGCATCGTCGCCGTCGTCGTAACCGCCGCTGCCATCGCCTTCGCCGCCTTCGCCTCCCTCACCACCTTCACCGCCTTCACCGCCTTCACCGCCTTCGCCTCCCTCGCCACCTTCACCTCCCTCGCCACCTTCACCGCCTTCCCCTCCCTCTCCGCCTTCGCCGCCCTCACCGCCTTCACCGATCGGTTCGACCTCTTCCATCCGTGCCATCTGCATGGTCGCGGACTTGTGCATCGCGGCGTGGTGGTGATGGATCCTGGCCTTGGCGAGGTGGGTCTTGTTGTGCGCCTTGGCATGGTGGATCGAACTGGACAGCGGGTGTGCGCCGATCGATGTGCGCGTCCCGCCTGCGATCAGGTCGATTTCGATGATATCGAGTGTTCTCATGGTGATCCTCGAACAGGTATGCGGGGAAGAGGCCGTCCTCGCTTCGGCTGATCCGCGTACGCGACGAAGGCGCCGCATGCGTGGACCGATCCCGTTCACGCGTGCCGCACGTCAGGATGCGGCGAGGGCGGGGCACGCGGACTGCGCGTGCACGTCGCTCAGGCGCTCAAAGGCATAGAGATGGTTCATGTAGGTGGACACGTAGATGCGCCGTTCGTCAGGCGAGATCGCGACACCGTTGGTCACTGCGTCGGGCAACTGCAGCACGCCCACGGTTTCGAGCGTGTCGATGTCGATCTCGACGACGCGGCCGCCGTTGCTGCCGACGATCACCCGGTTGCCGATCCGCTTGGGCGAGGCGTACACGCGCGAGCGCAGGTTGATCTTCTTGATCAGTTGCATCGTGTCGATGTTGATCACGTACAGATGGCGGTCGCCCGAGCCACAGAACAGCTTGTTGCCGGCGAACAGCGGCGTGGTGTAGCAGATTTCGTCTGTCTGCCACTCGCCACGCTTTTCGCCGGTGGCGACATCCAGCACGTAGATGGACTTGTCGAACGAGGCGAAGGCGGTCAGCCCGCGACGTTCGTCCACCGCCGGCGCGTACTTCACCGAGCGCCGCGTCTTGAAGCGCCAGGCGATGCGTCCTGTCCTGGCGTCGAGCGCGAGCGTCTCATGGTCCGCGCTGCCCCAGATCACCAGGTCGCCGCCTTCCCAGTAACCGGGCGATCCGTGCTGCAGCTTCTGCACCTGGTGCTCCCAGATCTTTTCGCCGGTGTCCATCGCATAGGCGGCGAGGCTGCCCTGCGCCCATGGGCGGACATATTCGATGCCCACGTACATCAGCTTGTGGCGCGGCACCAGCAGCGGCGAAGCCCCGACCCAGTCGCCGTCCGGATGTGTCCAGATCTCCTCGCCGCTGGCCGCATTGAGGCAGTAGACGGTGCCGTTGTACGCGCCGAAGTACAGGCGTCCGTCATGGTAGGCGGGGCAAGACCAGATGCCCTTCTTGGTGTACGCCGCACCGGTCACCGGGTATTCCCAGACCAACCCGCCGGTCTCGGCGGAGAACGCCTGCATCTTGGCGGCGTCGCAGCCGCGGTAGATCATGTCGCCGACCAGCAGCGGCGCGGACTTGGGGACCACGTGGAAGGCGAAGCCTCCCGGCGTCGCCGTCCGCCACAGTTCGCGATACGCCTGGGTGGGCGGCGGCGCGCTTTGTTCCGGCGGCAGGTCGAAGTCCTTGAGGGTGAACAGCGTTTGCACCGAGATCGCATGCGTCTTGCGCCACTGCATGCCGGCCTTGGACAGGAAATCGACCACCACGAACACCTCGTCGAGCGCGTGTCCGGCCGCCGCAATCACCGCGCGCGCCTTCTCGGCGCTGTTGCCGGAATTGAGCGAGTCGTCGACCAGCACGATGGGCAGATCGAGCACATCGCCCTCGATGGCGTTGCCCATCCCCGTGGTCTTGCGATCCTTGCGAATGATGAAGCCGTTGACCGGGCCGCGTTCTTTGGGGGCGGTCAACAGCAGCGCGGTGAGCAGCGGGATTGCCGCGGTTTCCAGGCCGCCGAGCTGGAAGGGTGGGCGCGCGGCGTTGCGCTCCCAGAACGCTGCGGCGATCTGCTCAAGCGCAGCGCGTCGCATGAACACCCGGCGCAGATCGAACAGCCAGAGGTAGGAGCCACCCTTCTTGGTGATGAGGGGGATGTTCTCGGCGCTGGTGTGCAGGCCGACGGTCTGGATCAGGTCCCGAAGCGATTGCATGGTCATCGTGCAGCCCTGCTGGGAATGGGAGGATGTGGGTGATGGCGGATCAGGGAGACGCCGGAGCGTCGACCGAGCCGAGATAGCGCTCCACGGCCGGTCCCCAGATCGTGGAACCTCCGTGGCCGAAGAACAGGTGGTGACCGTCATCGCCGAAGGCGGCCGGCGTCACCAGGACGGCATGGCCGCCTGCCTCGGTGAAGGCGCGATGCAGCGACGCGGCGAGTTCAGGCCCGAAGAAGCTGTCGTTGGCCGTGTAGATCCACAACATCGGCGTGGTGGCCTGTTGGCCGAACGTGGTGGCTGCCGCGATCAGCCTGTCAGGATGGCAGTTGCTGTTGGGCCGGTCGTGGAAGTGGCCGCCGCGCCCGCCGGCCATGTTGACGAATGCGCCGACGTTGGGATGCGGCAGGGTCTCGTACGCCAACGTGCCCCAGCCGCCCGCCGACTGGCCGACCACGACGGCGCCGGTCGGGCTGTAGTCGGGCAGCGCGGTCAGGACGTCCACGATGCGTTTGAGCTGGCGTGCGGTTTCCAAGCCGGCCTTGACGTAGTCGGCGCGGTCGCAGCCGTCATAGCCCTCGCTCCAGGGACCGCCGGTGGCGCCGTAGCCGAGGCGCAGGACCAATGCCACGGCGTAGTGGCGTCGCAGGAACCAGCGCGCCGATTCGCCATCGCAGGTTTCCAGCGTCATGCCGGGTCGATCGGATGCCTTGGCCGGTGAGCCGTGTGCGATGACCACGACGCGCGGGCGGCGGACACCGACAGGGCGGCACAGCCGTCCCTGCAAGGTCCAGGGATGTCCGTCCGGATCGGCGATGGGGATCTGCAACGGTTCACCAAGATCGGCACGCGTGCCGCCGAAACCGCTCGCCGAGGCGATGCAGGGCGCCATGGCGCATGACAGCAGTGCGGTCGTGGTCAACATGCAGCGCAGGCAGGCAGACGACATGGTGGATGTTCCCGGTGGGTCGGTATCAGCGCCGGACACGCCGCATATGGAAGGTAATGGTCGAGCACAGCGTCGGGCACTCCCGCGCCGGGGCACGCGAGGCACGGGTGACGGCGCCGTCGAACAACACCAGCCGACCAGGGCGCGGGCGGATCGAGATGCACTCGCGCGCAGTGTCGTAGAACACGGTTTCACCCGCCCAGTCGTCTTTCCATTCGGCGCTGGCATAGAGCAAGGCGACACGCTCCTGATCCGACGGCTTGGCGTAGTGATGCGCCACGCCGTCCTGTCCATGCGTGTGGCCGGTCACGTAGGCGCGGACCAGGCCGTAGTCCTGCGCGAGGTTGTCCTTGATCTGCGTCCAGACCTCGTGGAGCGCCTCCATGCCCGGGGTCGCCGCGAGGACGTCGTCGTGGATCGCACGCTCGTGCGCTTTGCGGCTGCCGCACAGATGGATATGCCAGGACGGCGCTGCGTCGCCGAGCAATCCTGGATAGAGGCCGTAGGACCAGCCGCCGCGACCGCGCAGCAGTTCCGGCAGATGCTGGACTTCGACGAAATTGTTGACGACTTGCAGGGACGACGCTTCCGACGCTGACACGATGGCGACCTCACGTTGGCGATACGGGATGGGACCAGGCGGCGCGACGAGCTGGCTGTCGCGCCGGCGGCGAGCTAGGAGGTGACGGGGACGGCTGGCGCATGCGCCGCAGGCTGGCGCGTGCGGACTGCTCCTTCGTGCAATTCGATGACGCGATCGGCATGCGCGATCGTTTCGGGGCGGTGCGCAATGACGATGCGCGTGATGTTCAGGGCCTTGATCGCCTGGTTGAGCTGGCGCTCCAGCGCGAGATCGAGATGGCTGGTCGCCTCGTCGAGCACCAGGATGTGCGGGCGCCGGTACAGTGCGCGCGCCAGGAACAGGCGTTGTTGCTGGCCGCCGGAGAGCGAGGATCCCATGTCGCCGACCAGGCTGTGGTAGCCCATCGGCATGGCCATGACGTCCTCGTGTATGCCGGCCAGGCAGGCGGCCTCCTCGATGTCCTGCGGCGTGGCGAGTACGTCGAACATGCTGATGTTCTCGGCGATCGAACCGGTGAACAGATGGTCGTCCTGCATCACGCTGCCGGTGATCGCGCGGTAGCGGGACTTGCCGAGCCGGCGCAGATCGAGGCCACCGATCTCGATCGCGCCCTGTTGCGGATCGAGCAGGCCGAGCAGTACTCTCACCAGGGTGCTCTTGCCGCACCCGGATGGGCCGACGATGGCGACCGATTCGCCTGCCTGCACCGCAAAACTGCACTCGCGCAGGATCCAGGGCTCGCCTTCGGCATAGCGGAAGCTGACCTTGTTGAAGGCGATGCTGGGCTGCGGCAGCGGACCCGCGTGCTCGCTGGTGGCGTGGGCCTCGGGTGGCGTCAGTACGATGTCGGCCAGTCTTTCGGCCTGCAGACGCAGCATGCGCAGTTCGATCGCATAGTCGACCAGGCTGGCGACGCGGCTGCTGAACTGGTCTCCGTAGGCCACGAAGGCGGTCAACATGCCGACGGTGAACTGGCCTTTCAATCCCAGCCAAGCACCCAGCCAGAGCACGCCCAGGCGCTGCGCGCCTGCCGCCAGGTTCTGCAATGCGGTGAACAGCATGTCCAGGCGTTGCACGGCGATGGACGTGTTCAGCGTGTCGGTCGCAGCGTTGAGGTAGCGCGCGGTCTGCTCGGCCTCCTGGTTGTTCAGGCGGATCGTCTGCACGCCGCGGACCGCCTCCAGGAATCGGCTGTGCTGCTTGGCGGTGACGGTGATCTGGCTGAGGTTGGCCTCGCGGTAGACGCGGAAGTACAGCAGCCGAAGTGCCGCATACACGGCGACCGCACCGAGGACGATGGCCGACAGCAATGGGCTGTAGACGAACAGCACGACCAGGGTGACGCTGGCGAGCAGCCCGTCGAGCAGGATCTCGACGAAGCGGGTGGTGAGCGTCTGCTGGATCGTGTCGATCGCACCGAAGCGGGACACGATGTCGCCGAGATGGCGCGTGCCGAAGTAGGACTGCGGCAGACGCATCAGATGCTGGAACACATTACCGGTCCAGCCGAGGTTGAAGTGCGTGCTGAGCCACATCACGGTCCAGCTGCGCAAGGCCGAGACGAGTGTTTCGAGCACGATCAGCAGTGCGAAGCTCAGGCCGAGGAACGTGAGCAGGTCGTGGTCGCCATCGGCGATCACCTGATCCACCACAAGTTGCATGAACAAGGGCGCCAGGAGCGCGAAGACTTCCAGGACCAGGGCCAGCCCGAAGATCTGCGCCAGTCCGCGGCCCAGGCCCTGCACCGAGCCGGCGAGCGCGCGCAGCGACACCGGCGGCGTCTCGCGCTGGCGCTGAAAGGTCGGCCCTCTGGAAAACTCGATTGCCACGCCGGTGAAGTGCCTGCCGACGTCGCTCATGCTCAAGTTGCGCACGCCGACCGCGGGGTCGTGTACGACGATCCCGTGCTTGCCGACGCTGCGCAGCACCACGAAGTGATCCATGTCCCAGTGCAGCACGCAGGGCGTCTGTAACTGACCGAGCTCTTCCAGGTCCAGCCGAAGTGGCCGGCATTGCAGCCCAAGCGCATGCGCGATCTCGATCAGGCGTCGCGCGGTCATGCCCTTCAGCGACAGACTGAAGCGGCGTCGCAGCGCGGGCAGATCGGTATGGTGTCCGTGATAGCCGGCGATCATCGCGATGCAGGCCAGGCCGCACTCTGCGGCTTCGGCCTGCAGCACGTTTGGCAGCACGCGTGTGCGCCAGAAGCGCAGGCGTCCGGCGTGGCCGCCCTGCGCGCTCGCGGTCTGTGCCGGCGCGCTGTGCTCAATGGGGGCCGGGCTCACGCGCCGCTGCTCCAGCGGTGACCCATGCCGTACAGCGGCTCGAAGATCCATTCGACGATCCGGCGCCGGTCCAGCAACATGTCCGCATCCAGCGCCATGCCCGGGCGCAGGGGTTCCTTGCGTCCGTACGCCTCGACGTTCTGGTCCGCCAGGTCCACGCGGGCCAGGTACAGGGGGTCGGAGGAGGGCGGATTGCCGCCGCCAAGCAGCAAGGTGACTTCGCCGGGCGTCAGTGCGCTGCGCGAAACGCTGCTCACCACGCCGTGGTGCAGGCCGAACTTCTGGTAAGGGAACGCCTGGTAGTGCAGGGTGACCTGGATGCCCGGATGGACGAAGCCGACGGCCTGGCTGGGAACCAGGATCTGCGCCTGCAGGGCCGAGCCGTCGGGGACGATGGCCAGCAGCGGTTGGCCCAGAGCGACCGAGGCGCCGGGTTTGACCAGCAGGGTGGAGACCGTGCCGCTGGCCGGTGCGCGCAGCTCGCTGGCGCGTGCCGCTTCGTTCTGTGCCAGTGTCTGCTCGACTTGGGCCAGCTGCCGGCGCAAGTCGTTGAGCTTTGCAGACACCGCCAGCGGCAGTTGATTGAGTTGGTCGTTGAGCACGCTCAGTTGCTGCTGCGTACTGGCGCGCTGCTGCTGCAGTGAACGCAACTGCGACTCGTCGGCGAGCAGCGCCGATTGCTCCTGCTCGACCTGCAACGCCGGGATGTAGCCACCGGCGACCAGGCCCGACCACTTGTCCACCAGCTCCTGCACCAACTGCATCTGTTTTTTCTCGATGGCGATCTGCGCATCGATTTGAACCAGTTGCTCCTTCAGCGCGGATTGCTGCGTGCGGTTGTCCTCTGCCTGCTTTTCCTGCAACTGCTGGGTATCGCCGATGTCCTGGCGCAGGCTGCCGGCCTGGCGTTGCAACTGCGCGCTGACGCTCGCCGCCGTGTTGCCGAGTGCCTTGCTGGTGTGCTCGCCCGACAGCGAGACCAGGACCTGTCCGCTCGCGACCCGATCGCCTTCGGCGACGCCGACGTGATCGATCACGCCGAGCGTATTGGCGGTCAGGCTGATCAAGCCCGCGCGCGGAACCAGGAGTCCGGTGACATGGACGCGCTGGGTGTAATGGCCAAAGAAGAGCCACAGCACAATGGCGGCGGCCATGCCGAGGGCGACGAAGGTCCAGGCCCGGGTCGAAAGCGGCGTTGCCAGTCGTACCGTCCCCAGCCATGCCTGGCTCCGGGCGTCCACTGCCTCGTCACGAAAAAGCGAATGTTCCATTCGGCTGATTCCATCCGTGTTTCATATAGGAGCCGCGCGTTCGATGCGCGTCCATTCCGAAAATTGGGTTGAAACTTAATTCGTGGGAGATAATTTCGGCGGCTTCTTTCGTCTTCCTTTCTGTGTTTGCGTGCTTTCCATCTTGTCTACAAAATGCGTTTTACCGGTGCCAGGTGGTGGAAAAATAAGCAATGAAATTCAGTCGCTTGTCATCGGGATTTCAGTGCCGTGCGTGGCTTTTGAAAGGCTTTAAATGAGCCTGTCATGACGGTGTCGCATAATGGCGACTGTGGTATATCGCCATGTCGACGCCGACAATAAATGTCACTGCTTGAAAATTATTTCCATTATGTATCCTCGCTCAGTTCGATAACGGAGCGTCGCGCTTGAACGGTCATGCCGACGTGGCCGGATCGGGTGCGCGCAAACCCCGTCGTCGCTGGCGCTGGCCGATCCTGATCGCCCTGTCACTGCTGGCGGTCGTTGCGCTGGGGCCGCGGGTCAGCGTGGCCTTGCCGCAGGTGGCGGCGCCGGCGGTGCCGCAGGATCCGCTGGCGCTGCAGGCCTGGATCGATGCGCGCGAACGTGCCACGCCGGGGCTGCGCCCGGACAACCAGGCGCGGATCGTCTGGGCCGATCCGGCGCATCCCGGGCGCCGCGCGTGCGCCATGGTCTATCTGCATGGCTTCACCGCCAGCCAGGGCGAGGGCGCGCCCACCCACGTGCAGCTGGCGCGCAGCTTCGGCTGCAATCTGTATCTGCCGCGCCTGCCCGGGCACGGCCTGGTCGCGGCCGATGCGCTGCGCGGCGTCGATGCCGGCCGCCTGCTCGCAGGTGCGGCCGAGGCGCTGGCGGTGACCCGGGTGCTGGGCGACCGGGTGGTGGTGATCGGCAATTCGATGGGCGGTGCGCTGGCGACGCAGGCGGTGGCGGCGAATCCGCGCCAGGTGCAGGCGCTGGTGCTGTGGTCGCCGCTGGTGCGCGAGTACCGCGATCAGCTGCAGCCGATGTTGTGGCCGTGGGGCGCGCAGTTGCTGGCGTGGACGCACAACGGTGGCGATCCGATCCTGCGCTATCCGGTCGACAGTGCCTACTGGGCCGACGCCACGCACCTGGACGGCTACCGCGCGCTGGCGGCGCTGACCCGCGGCGGCATGCGGCCGGCGACCTATGCGCGGATCCATGTGCCGGTGTTCCTGGGCTACTACTATCGCGATCCGCAGCACCAGGACCGCACGGTGTCGGTGGCGGCGCTGCAGGCGATGTTCAAGCAGTTGGGAACGCCACCGGCCTTGCGTCAGGCAGTGGACTTTCCTGGGGCGGACAATCACGTGCTGGCCTCGCCGATCCGCTCGCACGCCGTGCCGGCGGTGTTCGCCGCCACCTGCCGGTTCCTGGCGGGGCAGGGCGGCCTGGTGCAGCCGGCCGGCGTGCCGGATTGCGCGCATGCCTGGGCCGACGACGAGGCGCAGGCGCGCGCGGCGACCGCCGCGCGCTGAGCGCGGCCGTTTGCGGCGAATGGAAGGATGACTGGCGCGGTGCGCACGCGCCGGCGCCAGGATGCGTGATGCACGACCGGGCCGGGCTGTCTCGCGTCCGACCCACGCGCGCCGTCAGCCAGGCCTATTGCAGGTCGCGCAGATCCAGGTTGCGCAGCTTGGGCGCTTTCCAGCTGGTGACGCCGACCACGCCCAGGGTCACGCAGCCGCCAAGTACCACGGCGGGCACCAACCCGATCAGCCGCGCCATGACACCGTCGTAGAACGCGCCCAGTTCGTTCGACGAGCCGATGAAGATGCCGTTGATCGAGGAGACGCGGCCGCGCATCGCGTCCGGCGTGGCCAACTGCAGGATGGTCGAACGCACGATCACCGAGACACCGTCGCACATGCCGTAGGCGAGCAGGATCGCCGCCGACAGCCAGAAGTGCCGCGACAGGCCGAAGGCGATGGTGCACAGGCCGAAGCCGGCCACCGCCAGCAGCAGCACGCGCCCGGCATTGCGCTGCAGCGGGTGCCGTGCCAGCCACACGCCGACCAGGATCGAACCCAGCGCCGGCGCCCCGCGCAGGATACCCAGGCCCTCGGGGCCGTAGTGCAGGATGTCGTGGATGAACGCCGGCAGCATCGACACCGCGCCGCCCAGCAGCACCGAGAACATGTCCAGGGCCATCGCGCCGAGCATGATCTGGTTGGAGAACACGAACTGCGCGCCTTCGGCGATGCTGCGGAAGATCGGTGCGCGCGGGCCTTCGTGCACC